>NZ_JAAHHE010000789.1:0-1778 GCF_010692525.1 Moorena sp. SIO3B2 | reverse complement strand
TGGAAAGTCTGGATTCTGTTTCTTTCAAAGTTGTGATCCCAGAGGATGGACCATGTATTTTTACTGGCAAAACAGCAATTTACATGGGCGCGGAAGAGTTTTTTGATGACAATGCGGGACACATCCTTTCCCGTGGTGTTCCAGCTGCTGTTTGTGATAAAACAGCCGCCAAATTAGGAAAGGTGAATCCAGAAGAAATCTTAATCACCGATTCAACTTGGCACTATGTTGGTGGTGGTTGTTGTTAGAGGTGAAGGATAAAGTCTGTTCGCGTAGCGTCGGCTTCGCCGAAAGTCTGAAGTCTGAAGTCTGAAGTCTGAAGGATGTTCGCCTTAAGCGTCTCTTGTCCGGGAAGGTGAAGGATAAAAAAAATAGGAGTTTTTAATTAACCAATCCATGGTATGATTAAGGTTTATCAAAGCATAACTATCACTTTATACTTCACACTTCATACTTCAGATTTACCCAAGACTAAATCATAGTTTATAAGTAATAGTTCAGACTTTCGGCGAAGCCGAGGCTACGCGAACAGACTTTAGACTTAATAAGTCTCACAATCCCAAGGCGATAAAAATATGATTAAAACAGACGTTTTAGCTGTTACACCGTTCCGCAAAAAACTGCAAGCTCCCTTAAGGAAACACCCCATCACGGTTTTACAAATTAATCTGGGGAAGCGTTGTAATCTAGCTTGTAGTCACTGCCATGTGGAAGCTGGTCCTAAACGAACTGAAGAACTTTCTCCAGAAATTTGTGACCAGCTTATTAAGCTGATTCATCAGTTTTCTCAAATTAAGACGGTTGACTTGACTGGTGGCGCACCAGAGATGAATTATGGCTTTAAGCCATTAGTTGAAGCCGCATACCAAACCGGAAAGGAGGTGATTGTTCGGTCAAATTTGACCATTTATTTTGAACCGGGATATGAGGATATACCTGACTATTTCGCTAAGCACCAATTACGAGTAGTGGCTTCTTTGCCTTGTTATCTGGAAGATAATGTAGATAAAATGCGCGGCAAGGGGGTTTATGATGATTCGATTCGGGCGATTCAATGGCTGAATCGGTTGGGCTATGGGAGAAACCCCAAATTAATTCTTGATTTGGTCTACAATCCTTCGTTGCCACTGAGTGAAACGTTTTCTCTAACTCCTAATCAGGTTAAGTTGGATAAGGATTATCAAGTGTTCCTAAAAGAACAGTTTGATATTGACTTCAACCAGCTATTTACAATTACCAATATTCCCGTTGGTAGAACAAAGTTTCATTTACAACGCACCAAGTTATATGCTCCCTATATGGAGTTTCTAGAAAATAGTTTCAATGCCAGTACGGTGGAACATTTGATGTGTCGTAATGAACTGTCTATTGACTATCTGGGTAATGTCTATGATTGCGATTTTAATCAGATGGAAAATGTAGCAGCAACCTCTGGCACTGGAGAAAGGTTGACAGTTAGTAAACTGATCGAAGCAGGAAGTTTAGACATCATTGAAGAAATTCGCACCGCTTCCTATTGCTATGGCTGTACAGCAGGGTCTGGTTCCAGTTGTGGTGGTGCTTTGATTTGATCCAATCAGAGTTTTTTTTGATTATAATATGAATGGCTTTTCATATAAATGATAATTCAACTGCTTAAAATTGCTGAATTATGAACTCAAAAAGTCCATCATCTCAAGCCTTCTGTGTCCGTAAGCTGAAAGTTTTAGCGGACAACACTCGTCTCACTGTTCTGGAAATCCTGATGGAAGGACCAAAACATGTTGGAGAGCTCAAGG
>NZ_JAAHHE010000788.1:0-1783 GCF_010692525.1 Moorena sp. SIO3B2 | reverse complement strand
CGGCTGACGGCTGACGGCTGACGGCTGACGGCTGACGGCTGACGGCTGATATTAACAAAATGTAGAGAATCTAGGGGACTGGGCAAAGTATGAAGTATGAAGTATGAATTATTAAAGTTCGGCTAAACAGTCTAAAAGTTATGAGTGAAACGCAAGTCAGAGGTGTAAATAACCCCAAAACCGCCAATCCCAATGGATTAGAGCGAATACGAGTAGGGGTTTTAGGCTTTGGGGGATTAGGTCAAGCCGCTACCAGAGTCTTAGCTCCTAAGGGAGAAATGCTTTGGGTAGCAGCAGCTGACCAAAAAGGTTATGCGTATGACGCAGCTGGGTTAAATCCTGAGCGTTGTATCCAGACCTACCAATCCCAAGGTTCCTTGGGTTATGTAGAACCAGGTGGCACCTTAAGTAGCAAGAGTATCGAAGAGTTAATCCAAAACGCGACAGTAGATGGATATTTCCTAGCACTGCCAAATTTACCCAATACCTTTATGGCATCGGTGGTTAAGCAATTTATTCAATCGGGTTGGCAGGGAGTGTTAGTAGATGCTCTCAAGCGCACTAGTGCTGTAGAACAACTGTTGCAACTGCAAGATGAATTGCAAGCAGCTGGAATTACCTATATGACTGGCTGCGGTGCTACTCCAGGACTATTGACCGCTGCTGCTGCGATCGCATCTCAAAGCTATGCCGAGATTCACAGTGTCAACATTACCTTTGGGGTAGGGATTGCTAACTGGGAAGCCTATCGAGCAACAATTCGAGAAGATATTGCTCACCTTCCTGGTTACGATGTAGAACGAGCCAAAGCCATGAGTGATGCTGAGGTCGAAGCCTTATTAGATCAAACCGATGGCATCATCAGCCTAGAGAATATGGAACATGCTGATGATGTGATGCTGGAACTAGCAGGGATTTGCTCACGCGATCGCGTTTCTGTTGGTGGTGTTGTTGATACCCGCAATCCTAAAAAACCCCTCAGTACCAATGTCCAAATCACAGGTCGCACCTTTGAGGGTAAAATTTCCACTCACACCTTTACCCTTGGTGATGAAACCAGCATGGCTGCTAATGTCTGTGGTCCCGCCTTTGGTTATCTAAAAGCAGGAGTTTCCCTACATCACAAGGGGATTTATGGTCTATTGACTGCTGCTGAAGTCATGCCGCAGTTTGTGAAATAGTCGGTTTTAGGGAGTAGGGAGTCGGGAGTCGGGAATCGGGAGTAGGGAAGTTAGAAAAGGGATCCCCCCTAACCCCCCTTAATAAGGGGGGAACGGAAGAGGGAAAAATCCTGTTTACTTGTCTATAGCTCTAAAAAACGCTATATTAAAATAATTTCCTGATAAATACCCTTAATAAATATCTCCCCACCTCCCTATCTCCCCATCTCCCCATCTCCCCATCTCCCCACCCTCTTCAACTAAGCTGGATTGTTCCTCCTGTTCCAGACTAATCCCATCGGTCGTTTGTACCACAAATGGTAGACTAGCCCCTAGTAAGCCTCGCTGAATCCGTTGGGGTGTCTCTGGAAAAACCACAAACAAAGGATAGATACGGTTGACGCCATCACTGAGAATGTGTTGATAGCCAGGAGGCATTAGCCATTCATAGTCTTTGTCTAGTAACACTTGGGTATGACGCCAGCGACTGAGCAAGTCAGAAAAGTCTTCATGGGGGCGATGGATAAATAGAACAATCTCGATCTCCATCTTGACTTTCCATTCGGGATCACACATTACCATAGCTAGATCACAGGGTAAACCTACGGCTTCGGTGATCGTGC
>NZ_JAAHHE010000787.1:0-1786 GCF_010692525.1 Moorena sp. SIO3B2 | reverse complement strand
ATCGGGTTGGTTTGAGAAAAATTATTACCTGTTCAATATCACAGCGATACTGACGATATAACCTTACCCAATAATCCAGCATCCGCAGGGGTAACGGAGGTTCAGATTGGGGTAAGGTTTGAAATTCAAGATGCAAGATAGCATCAGCAACTCGCACAAAAAACAAGGCATCTGCCCGAATTGGTTCTGTGCTTAATTCGGTGTTTAGAATTTCGATATCCTCTGCTGGTTCTTGGTTAAACAACCAACGGGTAAAGGCTTGAGGATATTGTTCAACTAAATATTTTAGGGTACTGTCGTAAGTCATTAGACATCTGAAGGAACTAAGTAAATTCTGGTGAACTAATCGAAAAGAGGGTTAAGAGCCACAAATTCGACGACTCGAACCTATCCCAAATCATCTTCAATAAAGCCATGGGAAGGTCTGTCGGAAATATTGGCCACTTAACTAACTCTTGAAATTCCCAGTAAACCCCGACAATCATTAACGGTAGCTCGGGTGATAAAAACCAGGTAAAATGATTGCTATTGTTGGTTAATATAATTAATATTATCACATTTTAGCCATATTATTGCTAAAAATATTAACTAAAAATTAAGTAAAATAAGTTAATATTTGTCTACAATTAACGTTAGATTATGCTTTGTCAAGCCTATGCAATAGCTTTTTTATACAAACCCTAAAACTTCCCAAAAAAACTTTTAAAAAACCTTGACAAATTAAATATATAATTATTATAATAATCATTGTAAATCCAAGTTGATTTTTTTCACAATGTCAGAAAAATTTACTCGCAATTTCAAGAAACAACCGACTCAGCACACTCTCAAAGGTACTCGTGAATCAGTAATTTATAGTATGCAAATGTTTTATTCCCTAGGCTATGCCGAAATCGCGGAGTGGACCCCTCTAGAACCGACCGATATTCCAGGAGAAGTAATTACTACTATGACCAAGTATTGGTTATTGCCATAACACCTTGTCTTGATGCAGTCGCTCATGGGGGAAACCCCCAAGACCGCGCTGCATCGCTAACTTTCTGGGGGGGTTTCCCCCCCTTGGCCTTGGGTTTAGGAAATTTCTGACATATGTGATTGACATAGCCGTGGATAGTATTTCTACGGCTATTTTTTTGGCGTTCCTGAATAATAGAATGATTTTATAGCAGTCGCCAGGGCAGTTAGGACATGACAAAAGTCTCAAACCTAAGTAAGCGCAAGAGTTTGACTTCTGACTTCTGACTTCTGACTTCTGACTTCTGCTATAAGAGTAGGTGCGCGCCTCCAAGGGCGCGAGGGATTGCTCGGGCCCTTGGGTCGCACCTGTAGAATGGGCATCTTGCCCGTTCGAGATCTGGTAGAGCGGGCAGGATGCCAACTCTACTGCTATTCATTACTTGACTGACGCAACGCCAATTTTATTATTCAAAACGCTGATGCTTGGGTGACCAACGCTTAAAGCTATAGTTATTCGGTTCATCAATGACTATAGCCGCAGGACCGCCATCCCCTAAATCCGCGATCGCAGTCATGGAAGTGCTGGAATCTTGGGAAAATTCGCTGTAGAGTAAAGCTCCTGTGTCAGAAAAAATCATGGTGCGGGGTTTGTAGATAGTAGTTGCCCTATCTGTATCTATCCCGTCATTATTACTATCCGAGAGACCAACGTCGGTAGATTCTGAGGTAACTGATATTTCTTGATATAAGGTTATGACCGCTTCTGGCTGGTTGTTGCCAGTCAGCTCGATCGGTCTAACTGACCAATGCCCAATCTCCTGAAGCATCA
>NZ_JAAHHE010000786.1:0-1791 GCF_010692525.1 Moorena sp. SIO3B2 | reverse complement strand
AATTCGCCACGGGTCGCACCGCTCCCTACTCCCTAAAACGACAGTACTTGATCTAATTTATAACTGTTATACCCAACCAGCAATATCCATAAGTTGAACTGCTGTAGCACTATTGGGACCATATTGGGAAACACTGGTTGGATCTTCCTTGAAGGGAAAACCAAAGCCCGCAAGTACCGGATCAATCGGTGTTCCAGAAACCACTGGATATTCGCTATTAGCTTGAGCAAAGAAGGTCTGAGCCGTAGGGCTAGTTAGATACTCTAAGAACTTGATACCATTTTCTCGATTAGGAGCTGTTTTAACCAAGCCGCCACCACTGATATTAATGTGGGCACCCCGGTTTTGCTGATTAGGGAAAAATACACCAACTTTCTTGAAGATCCCCTGCTTGGCAGGGTCATCGGATTTAATATAGCGAGGTAGATAATAGGTATTTGCGATCGCAATATCCGCAATCCCAGCCGCAACGGCTTCAATTTGGGCTCGATCATTACCCTGAGGCTTGCGAGCAAAGTTACCCACAAAGCTCTCGACCCATGCTTTTACTGCTGGTACACCCAGGCTGGCAATCAGTGAGGCAACCAGAGACTGATTATAGATATTGCTCGATGAGCGGATAGCAATGCGACCTTGCCATTTGGGATCAGCCAGATTTTCGTAAGTTGACAGTTCAGCAGGGTTGACTCTGTCTTTGTTATACATAATCACCCGCGCTCGCTTAGTGAAGCCAAACCAGTGATTGTCAGGGTGTCGCAGGTTAGCGGGAATATTGGAGTTGAGTTCCGATGAATTAACCGGGGCAAAAATACCAGCCTGGTCAGCTTTCCAAAGACGACCAGCGTCAACAGTAATTAAGACATCAGCAGGGCTATTGGCCCCCTCACTTTTAATCCGTTCTATTAATGGATTTGCTTTCCCCTCAATCAGATTCACTTTAATACCAGTGATGCGGGTGAAGTTATCGTACAAGTCATCATCCGTCTTGTAGTGACGAGAGGAGTAGACATTGACTACCCGATTCTGGGCGACTGCTCTACGAGGTTTACCCAGTTCACCCAAGGTGTAAGCCGCCATGGCTGTACCACCTGCTAGTAAGATATTTCTTCTATTGATGTTCATCAGCAACTACTACTTTCTCTCCTTAGGGTTGTCGCTAAATTTATGCAGTAGGTATGTTAATCCAGCACCTGAGTTACCATACCTACTGCTATCGCTATAAATTATCGATTAGTTTGTAGATTTTGTAAACTACCTCAGGCGGTCGGATCGCAAATAAATCCTTTCAATTACCTGATTTGACTATATACTTGACCCTATAGTAGATGTAATGGTCAGTGTGTAGAAGAGGAACTTTACTCAGTATACTATTATTTTTTTAATAGCTTATCAGAAATTTATCTAAAAATTTTCCAGAGGAATAGAGCTGAAAGTTATAGGGCTGCGCCCAGGGCTAGGGAACTTCCGCCCTTAGGAAACAGGCACTGGAAAAGCTTGTCATATAAAGGGTTTAGCAATTATTGCGTCCTTGAATTTGGAAACACCTTTACCAGCATTACTACAATTGATAAGATTTTGCGGCTACTGACTACTGAGCGAGTCGGGAGTCGGGAGTCGGGAGTCGGGAGTCGGGAGTCGGGAGTCGGGAGTCGGGAGTCGGGAGTCGGGAGTCGGGAGGCGGGAGTCGGGAGTCGGGAGACGGGAATCGGGAAATTGTAAGCGCAAAGCACTTAACAGTAGTCACCTCACATGCCTGCTCTTGCTTGAAAAATACAACACAATAACAAGACA
>NZ_JAAHHE010000785.1:0-1793 GCF_010692525.1 Moorena sp. SIO3B2 | reverse complement strand
CAGATCTGGGTCTACTAAAATCCGATCTACGCTGGCTCCTAGGGATATAATCAGCTTCAGATTAGGCAATTTTTGCATCACTCCCAGTGGGGGCCACCATGCCAGCACAATCTCAATCTCATCTAGTGGGACTTAAACGATAAAAATACAAAAATTAGGGTATAATCTATGATAGAAGAACGTTTCACGTCGAAATTGCCCCCATGAGAGAAACTAGCCCCTCTGCGATGCCCCCTTGCTTTGAAAAATGGTGCAAGCGTTTCGATGATTGCTTCAAAACGAAGGCTCAAAAAACCGGGTTTAGACACGCTCATTGGGGGATTATTAGGGGAAAGTGAGAGAAAAAACCTGACACAGATCGCTGATAACGCGATTGGAGTAGTTTATAACCGATTACACCATTGTCTTGATGCAGTCGCTCATGGGGGAAACCCCCAAGACCGCGCTGCATCGCTTCTTAACCGATGCCCCTTGGTCAGGGAGTCAAATCAATGAACGCCGTTTAGAGTTGATGAACAAATGTTCTCTTTCCTCGGATCAGTCGGGGATTTGCATTGATTTTGGACGACTCAGGACATAGAAAAAGTGGTAACTTGACTGACGGAGTGGGAAGGCAATATATCGGAGAAATCGGAAAGACAGACAATGGAATAGTCTTAGTAACAACCCATCTTTACGATGGCAAAAAAAGCTTACCATTAGACCTAGAGTTGTATCAACACGCGACTTCCTTACCCAATGGAAATAAAGATGAAGAATTTAAGAAGAAGCCCGATTTAGGGATAGAGTTAATTGACCGGAGTTTAGCCCGAGGATATCGTCCGGGAATCGTCCTAATTGATGCGGGGTATGGCAATAACACAACCTTTCTCAAGAAACTGGAAGAAAGGAATCTAAAGTATTTAGGAGGAGTGGCAAAAAATCGGAAATTAATTATAAAAAATGAGTTAAATATTGAGATAGAAATACGTATAGACGAATTAGCGAAAAGCCTATCCAAAGAGGAGTTTGAGGAAGTTGAACTCAACTTAGAGAAATCGAAAACCGTTTGGGTGGCAACAGTGAAGGCTCAGATATCTGGTCTAGAAGGAGAAAGGACAATGGCTATCGTCATGAATGCTAGTTCTTGGGAAGAAGCAACAGACATTGATTATTTGATCACCAATGTTGATTCAGATAAAGTAACAAAACAGTGGGTAGTAATGACCTACTCTCAAAGAAATTGGGTGGAAGTATTTTATCGGGAAGCAAAGGGTTGGCTAGGGTTGAAAGAATACCAAGTCAGGGATAAAAGAAGTCTATTTCGCCATTTTATCCTAGTATTTTGTGCCTACACTTTTATTCTTTGGCATAAGTTAACTGGGGGATTACGAAGGCGATGGGCTAACAAACCTTTGACTACTTTTACAGAAGCCTTGGAGGCTTTTCGTACAGCTATGTCTTTTCGTTTCTTTGTTCGCGTAGCGTGTGCAAAGCACATATGGCTGACTCACAATCGGCAGGTGTTTGCTGCTTATAAAGCCAGTTTAGGCTTCATTTGGGGTTGATTTTTGTTTAAGTCCCACTAGTTTCCCGGATTCAGGCCAGATTCGCAAATCTAGACCGGCCTTGCGTTTCTTCAACTCTGCGGTTAATTGTGCAAACCATTCCTCTAAATCGATGTTTGCCAGTAGTAGCACTGCCATATTCATGTCCATTCGCAGTCAACTCAAGCTTAAGTCCGAAGTGTGAAGGGAGTGCGTTCGCGTAGCGTAGCCCTTTGGGCTAATCGCCTTTGGCGCGGCTGAGGCCTT
>NZ_JAAHHE010000784.1:0-1805 GCF_010692525.1 Moorena sp. SIO3B2 | reverse complement strand
TTTTCCTTAATGATTTGACGTTTACTAGGAAAACCTTTTCAGGTTTCGACATTGGACAAAGTTTTTATTTTCTGTCTTTTGTCTCTACACCCTTAAGACGATCTCAAAACCCTATTTTGGAATTTTTCGAGTTAGCACCAATTTTTTGTTCTCGACTGACCCCATTAAACCGATTTCAAAGCCCAAAACCCTTTTGTCAGCTAACTTGTAGCCGTTTCAGTGTGTTGGTTGCTCTAGGGATGCGCGGGCATTGAGCCGCTACGCGATGCTCGGTACGAGCCGCTACGCGAACGCATTACTGATAGTTAAACAGGTGCGCTACACTTTCTTAACGCACCATACAAGATAGGTGATTAGCTCAAAGGGCTACCGCTTCGCGATTGACCGTAGGTCACGCTACGCGATTGACTTATGGTCACGCTACGCGAACGCACTTAATAAAAATATCCCCTATCTCCCTATCTCCCGACTCCCTACTCCCTACTCCCTACTCCCGACTCCCTAAAAAAAAATCGGTCAAGTTTGGGTTAACCCCAATCCTTGACCGAATTCTGTACTTTAACCTTCCACAAATACAGCTGAGCTGCACTCAAATATCGATAATTTCAGATCAGTTATGACATGATTTCCGAGTTAGTCAGCAACTGCTGGAAAGCAATAACATCCGAACTCATTCTGCTTCATGTTGCTTAATATTCCTCCACAAAACAACCTTCACCATTCCTGATTTGCCAGGGGGCAACCCTGGCAAAATCCTATCTTAATCTACGTAAAAATATCGAATCAAAAAGGTCATAACCTCACCAGGATTTCCCGTCGGCTCCGGAGTGCTCCACTCGTCCGGCTCCGCATACTTAAGGGAATAAATGGCATTAATTGTTTTGCGAACCTTTTCAGGAGAACCCACCAATAAGAGCTTGGCTTTCTTCGGTTTAGAACCTTGGTTGTCAGAAGGAGGAAAATTGTTACTCATCTGAAATTATCTCTTGAGTTTTTGTACACGATTAATTTATCAATAAATTAATCTAGTGTCAAGGGGTTTAGAAATTTTTTTTTATTAAGAAATCGGGAATCGGGAATCGGGAATCGGGAATCGGGAATCGGGAATCGGGAATCGGGAATCGGGAATTTGCAATAGAGATTAATCGTAGGGTGGGCAGTGCTTGAGAGGGATAAAATTAGCTTGTAATCGGTTTAGGCACTGCCCACCGACATTAAATTAACTAAAAAATAGAATCGGGAATTTGCAATAGAGATTAATCGTAGGGTGGGCAGTGCTTGAGAGGGATAAAATTAGCTTGTAATCGGTTTAGGCACTGCCCACCGACATTAAATTAAGTAGAAAATAGAATCGGGAATCGGGAATCGGGAATCGGGAATTTGCAATAGAGATTAATCGTAGGGTGGGCAGTGCTTCCGAGGGATAAAATTAGCTTGTAATCGGTTATTTAGCCACTGCCCACCGACATTAAATTAAGTATAAACTAGGAGTTAATTGTCTAGATTTTTGATAAAAATAATCGTAGGTTGGGCATTGTTTTATACCGATACTATCAGCGTGTAATCCGTTGGTTAGGCACTGCCCACCAACATCAAATTAACTAAAAAATAGATAAAAATAATCGTAGGTTGGCCAGTGCATAAGACCGATACTATCAGCGTGTAATCCGTTGGTTAGGCACTGCCCACCCTACATCTACATCTTCTCTAGATTTTTAATAAGATTACTGGTCAGGTGGGCAGTGCCTAATACCAATTCAAACCCTGACAATCCTTTTGGTACCCACTGCCCACCCTACATCTAC
>NZ_JAAHHE010000783.1:0-1807 GCF_010692525.1 Moorena sp. SIO3B2 | reverse complement strand
CCCGTGCCTTTGTATAAATTCCAAACTTCATCCCCAATAACCCGATGAAACCGACTCTTTTCATCTTGGTTCAGAGAAAAGTAAATATGAGTAAGAGCAGACTTCACGCTAGAATCACTTGCAGTTACTGAAATCTTTGATCGAAATACCTCCTGATATCTTCCGCCTTCTGGGTGTTCTATCAACTCAAGTGGTTTAGTCATGAGTATTTAATTATATCTTTCAGATTTCAAACAATATACTATGTTAGTAGAGTAGCATTTCAACTTCAGTTAACCACCAAACAGCCAACTCCCAGTAGCTACCTCATCGAATTGCCAAAAGAATAAGAAAAGCTCGTGTTTTTTGTTGGTGTCGCTAACCCCACCTAAATGCAAGATTATAGGTGGGAACTGTACGAGACATTTTGTTCAACTGAGTCCCAACGCACGAGTTGCTGCTTTGATCAACGGGTAGTAGGGCGGTTTAGTGACATTAACTTCTATAGCATCTTCCCGTTTAGTACCCAAAAGTCCAGTGCGTTGTCCTTTCTGAATCGCTAGGACTTTTCCTTCCGGGTTTCTAATTCTTAGTTCGTTTAAAGATTCCCAGAGGCTACAGGTGTAACGGCGCTGATTGTAATAAAATTCCGCTTTCTTGGTAGTTGAGGTAGTAGTAACTGTACTAGTAACTACGGGTAGACGGACACCAACTAACTCTAACTCAATGGTCGTGTTGCCCTCCCAATGATGCTCTCGCAACTTGTAGGCAATATCCACTCGCCGAGGTAAAGGGAAGTATTCCCCCCAACGCCAAGCAATAGCCTGAATCGTGACTGGTTGGTTGTCCTGATTCAAAGTAAGCTTAATGTGTCCCTTACCAACCACTCGTTGTTCAAGGATTTGAACATTGGCACTCCAAAAGACAGGGTCCCGATTGCCAATGCCACAGGGGTGAAGCAGATCTAATTGCTGGTAGAGGTTAGAGGTAATTTGAGAGAATTCTAGGCTAGCGTCGATACTAACTAGGGGTTTGAGGTGTTCAGGTTTTAGAGATTGATGGGCAAAACCGCTAAGGGATTGTTCAAAGGCGCTTAAGTTCTCAGCAGGTAGGGAAAATCCACCAGCTGCTTTGTGTCCTCCATATTTACCCAGTAAGTCTTTACAGAACTCTAAGGCTTCAAAAATATTGAATTCAGTGATGCCCCTTGCTGAACCACGAATGTGTTGTTGGTCGTTGTCTTCATAGGTTCCAATAAAGACTGGGACACCATAGCGCTCTACTAATCGGGAGGCAACAATCCCAATCACTCCATGATGCCAATTCGGTTGGACAATCACTAATACCCGCTTCTGTTGCCAATCTAGTCCAGTGTCTTCAATAAATGCGATCGCATCTTGTTCAATATCAGCACACAATTGCTGACGCCGTTGGTTCACTTGTTCACACTGCATTGCCCTCTCACGTGCTACTTCCGGTGCAGTAGTCGTCAGCAGTTCAATTACAATTTGGGGATCCGATAAGCGACCAATAGCGTTAATTCTTGGTCCTAGTCTAAACCCAATATCCTCTGGCTTGAGGGATTTTTGGTCATCTTTGACCCCAGTTATCTCGATTAATGCTTGAACTCCTGCTAATTGAGATTGAGGCAATAACCCTAAGCCTCGCTTTAACCAACGTCGGTTGATACCGGTTAAAGGGGCTAAATCCGCAATAGTTCCCAGAGTAAATAGTTCTAACAGCTGTTGGGTCAAGCCTTTGAGTTGACCCAGTTCTTGTGCTAGACAGATAGCTAAAATGTAAGCTATCCCTACACCCGCTAAACTTC
>NZ_JAAHHE010000782.1:0-1813 GCF_010692525.1 Moorena sp. SIO3B2 | reverse complement strand
CGTTTTAACCTCAGATAGGATTCTTGTTCATCTGATCTAAATGTTGTTGAATTTGATGTCAGCATTTTATTCATTGATTCGTTAAATCACGAAGAGCAGATTTAAATTCAGGTGTTCCTTCAATTACAGGGTGAACATCATACCAACGCACAGGATTATTTTCTGCATCAAACTCTCGATATTCCAACACACAACGACGGAATAACAAACTACGATAGTATTCATCATTAGGGATAGACTTGGAAAGAGAAACTTCGGCTAATTTTTGCCATTCTTCAGAACTAACCGCATTACGATAGGTGCTATCTCTGGCATCACTAACCGCCCGCCTCACTATTTTTGTAGTAATCGGGAAATCATCAATATAACGCATTACTGACTGCATTAATAGCATCAACTCTCGCACATGACCACCAGTCATAGCACAAAGCTCAATGCGACTGTCTTGACTATCAAAAATTTGTGTATCAATATCAATCGTAGAGTCAACTAAGTGAATCCTTTTTTCAATAACTTCTTTTAATTTATCTAATCCTTGTGAATAGGGTTTGTTGTCACGGTTTTTTACCATAATCATTGGTAACACTTGAGGAGTATCATAAATATTTCTTAATTCAGTAGCTTGACTGGAATAGGCTAAGGAAATTGGCACTGTATAAACTACGTGACAATTCAACGCTGTTAACTGACTGCTATAATCAAGAAATATTTCCTCGTGACTTGTTCTGTCATTCCCTTTTTCCAAGGGGATAATTCTATCTAAGTTATCTGCGATTACAACTATGTTGGATTTTTCCTCAGGTAATTTATGTTGAGCATCTTTAATAAATTCATTTAACGCTGCAATCAACGAGACACTATAATTATCAACCTGTTTTCTAATGGTTTCACGGCTACTAGGATTGCGTCTTAAGGTTGTAGTCAATTTGCTAAAAATCTGAATTTGAGCTTCAACCGTTAATTTTTCAAATTCCACCTCCGATAATGCCAAATCCTTTAATTCAGTCCACCGAGACTCTAACCAATTTAATAACGGATTAGGAGCAGCATAATCTTTAAGTTTCTCTAAAATATTACGAGTACAAGCTAAAAGTATATCTGTATATTGAGCATCGATTTCATCAATATCTCCTTCCGTTGCTGGAAAATAAACCACAAAGCAGCCATTCTTCTGCAAATAATCTTCCAGACGCAATAACTCCGTTGATTTCCCCACACCCCGATGTCCAGTATAAAGTTGACAAGTCGCTTGGTCTGAAAAGATGATCGTTTTACCAATTTCCCGGAAAATATTGTCATCTCCCCTGACTTCACTACAGTTTACATAAGCGGGATCGTTGGCTGGTAAGGGATAAAATGGTTGAAATTTATTGTAGATTTTTTTTATTAAGCTCATGGGGGTGGATGTTGATAAAGGGGTTATAATTTAGGTTTTTAGGGAGCAGGGAGCAGGGAGCAGGGAGTAGGGAGTAGGGAGTAGGGAGTAGGGAAGATGGAAAAAATTAAATGGCAATTGCCCTATGGCTGCCTGGTAATGATCCTATTATAAAATATAGCAAGTCTTATACCCATGAGGTACAAAGTTCTGGTTTTTAGGGAGCAGGGAGCAGGGAGCAGGGAGCAGTGCGTAGGGTGGGCAAAGTGATCTTATCTAGAATTGTTAAAACAACCAAAGGGTTTTTGCCCACCCTACTTACTATTGCGTCATTGCTCAATCTTGGGTAAAATCCTCAAAGGTTCTAACTTTCAGAGCTTCTTGGAAATAAGCGTTGGCAAGTTCAATATTCTGTGCTTTCTCACCTTTGATGCGGTA
>NZ_JAAHHE010000781.1:0-1814 GCF_010692525.1 Moorena sp. SIO3B2 | reverse complement strand
ATTTTGGATAATGTTGACTGTTGGAAATTCCAGCAATTTGGGATAATAGCGATTCGGGCAAAGCCCGACGCTACGCGAACGCGCTAGGTTAATCAACAAAGGGTGAAAATCCTTTACTGTTGGACATTTCAGCCATTTTGGCTAATCACGATAGTGCTAGCAACAGCAACTTCGATGAAAATCCTTGACTGCCGGAAATTACAACAATTTTGGATAATGTTGACTGTTGGAAATTCCAGCCATTTGGGATAATAGCGATTCGGGCAAAGCCCGACGCTACGCGAACGCGCTAGGTTAATCAACAAAGGGTGAAAACCCTTTACTATCGTAAATTCTAGCAATTTTCGATAATCTTGACTGTCGCAAATTTCAGCAATTTCGGAACGATAGCGCTAGCTTAATTAACTTCAGTCGAATTCATTCACTGTTGGAAATTTCAGCAATTTTCGATAAGCGTGCGATGCTAGCTATTAGCATCCTATTCCTAAACTATAGCGCTAATAAAAATTACTCAGATTAGGCGGGGGATAACTATAGCGCTAGTTTTATGAGTTTCAGCCCAATTGATTCGCTGTTGGAAATTGCAGCAATTTTGGATGTGATTGGATGTTATTTATCAGTCGCTTCTTCGGATAAGCATTACCTGTCGCACTGGTTAACCTAATTTAACATAATTAACCTAATTTAACAAAACTTTACATCAAGAGCTGCCACCTATAAGTGTATAATAGCCGAAATTATTCTTTCGACAGAAAATAACAGCCTCAAGCCATTATCAATCCGACTGATCAGTTGTCAGTAGGTTAATCAAAATTAGATTAATCAAAATTAGGTTAATTGATGGCAAGACATTGATTAACCTTAAGTGCAGTAAAAACACTCTACCCAGGATCAGGAGAAATCTAAGCAATGGCATTATATGTCTGGAAAAATTATAACACTCAGTTAGGTTTAGCGCTATGCTTAGCCATTAGTGGAGCGTACGCATTTTCAGTAAAGCAAGCTAATGCTCAGATTACTCCTGATACTACGTTACCGACCGCCGAAAGGTCTTTGTTTCACCAAAGCTCGGGTCAGGTAAATGGAGAAATTGTTGATCTAATTAAAGGAGGATCAATCCGGGATATCAATTTGTTCCACAGTTTCCTAGAGTTTAATGTCGGAGATGGGCAAAGGGTTTATTTTGCTAATCCAGCTGGCATTGAAAATATTCTGTCTCGGGTAACTGGTGCGAATCCCTCTAATATTTTTGGCACCTTGGGTGTCGATGGTGGAGCAAATTTGTTCTTGATTAATCCCAATGGGATTTTCTTTGGTAATAATGCCAAGCTGGATGTATCGGGTTCATTTGTGGGCACTACTGCTGATGGGATTGGCTTTGGAAATCAAGGAGTGTTTAGTGCCTCTAATCCAGAGCCTCCTTCCCCATTGTTGACCGTTAATCCTAATGTGTTTTTCTTTAATCAAATTCCCGGTAATATTACCAGTCAAGCTAAGTTGGAGAAGCTGGCGGTTGATAACCTGTTGTTACTCGGTGGTGATGTTGAGGTTATCGAAGATAGTAAGATATCGACTAATCTTCGAGCCACGATCAACCGATATCCAGCCAATGCACATTATGGGCAATTTTTTCTTGCGCTTACCCTGGACATGATATGATTTGACATCATAGTATTTAAAAAAAAACTTTAGCTGTCCGGCAAAAGAAGCCCCACACCTAATGCGTAGCATAGGTGTGGGATGAATTTTGCACAGGGTATTATAAAATTGCTATAATATATGTACTGATAAACAAAGCCGTTCGCGTAGCGTGG
>NZ_JAAHHE010000780.1:0-1815 GCF_010692525.1 Moorena sp. SIO3B2 | reverse complement strand
AGCTGTTGAGGGATGTGGTAATCAGAGCATACCGACACTGTAAACTAATCGATTCTGTAGGATTTTCTGTAAAATTATCTGCTGCTATTGCCCAAGCTCTCGATACATCCTTGATAAAATTAGCAGTGTTCCCCTGTCTCTCACACTGCCAATACCAACCGTTATCTCCTGCTGGAGTTTCTTCTTTCAGGAGTTGATGAATGTCATTAATTTTTTTAGCTTTCTCTAGATGCCAGAATAAGTGACTATAGATGTAACCATCATCGGGTAAAGTATGCCATAATCCCTTATCGGTCTTAGTTTGATAACGTTCTAATAATTGTTGATGAGCTTCGGTAATTGATAATCCTAACTCTGATTGTACCAGACGACGGGCTAAATCATGTAACAAGTCATGGAGGCGATAGTTAGTTTCTGGTGTAGTAGATAAACCTGGTAGTAATAACGCTTTTTGTCGTAAGTATCTTAACGTATCTTTAGCTTCAACTAAATTACAGTCCCATAACGTTGTGGCCATGGTTTCAGTAATAGTAACATCCTCTGGCAGTACCCCTAACCAAGCAAAGTTTTTCAACCTCTCGTCGTCGCATAATCCCTTTAAACTGAGATTCAAGGAAGCCACTAGACTATAGTTTTTGCGCTTAGCGTCACTTGGCTCTTCCTCTGCTTTCAATCTATCCAAGGCTTCTATGCCAACAATTAAATCTTGTAACTCATCCAGTAACTCCTGCCAAGAGATGCCATCTCTAACTTGGGCAGCAGCTAATTCTAAGGCCAGGGGTAAATATCCCACAGTTTTGGCTAAGGTTTCAGCATATTCCAGGTCTTGATTAGTTAGCTGGTTGGTTACAGCAATTTTCGCCCCCCTAGCCCCCCAACTTTGGGGGGAAATTGAGTTAAAGTCCCCCGCCCCCCTAGCCCCCCAATTCTGGGGGGAAATTGAGTTAAAGTCCCCCAGAATTGGGGGATTTAGGGGGCTTGTAGCTAAAGGTAGTGAGGTCGATTCATCTGAAAACAGCTGTAAACAAGACATTAATAACTCCAAGGATTGATTGGGAGTCATCACGTCTAAATCATAGGCAATCGCACCTTCAACCTGGGCTTCTCTGGTAGTTACTAAAAGCCGACAGCCATCCCCAGCGACTCGAAAGGGTTCAACATGGTCAGGATGCCAAACATCATCCACTACTAGCAAGGCTTTTTTATCGGATAATAACGTTCTTAATTGTAAAGAAGCGCTATCAATGTTAATCGCTTTGAAGTCATAATCTCCTAATTGCTGTATCCAGCTACTTAGAAAGGATAAGATATCAGGTTGCTGACCTAAGGTTGCCCAAAAAATACCATCGGTAAAATGGGATTGAACCTCTGGATCATGGGCTAACGCAGCAGTAATGGTGGATTTTCCAATTCCTCCTAAGCCATAGATGGCACTAACTACTAAGGTGCCAGCTTTTGATGTTTCTTGGGATAAAAGGATTTGTTTTAGTCGTTGGCTAACTTCCGGGCGTTCCACATAATACAGAGGTAGTGGGGGAGCTTGATTGAATCGAGTTTGGTTATTCATATTCTCAATGTTGTAATTTTAACTAGTAGCGTAGCTTGGTGGGATTCCAATGCTTTAGTAATCTCTTGAATAATTTGCTCTAAATTAGGCAAAGCTTGAGCATCAACAGTAGTCACTAAACGCTCCATAGCTTGGGCAACTTCCGGATTTTGCTTAGCTGCTGCTTCTACTTCCAATACCACCTTGGCATAATGAAGAGATTGCTCTGGGGTTTTCTCGATCGCAGTTACTGTATCTGGAGACTGTTT
>NZ_JAAHHE010000078.1:0-25600 GCF_010692525.1 Moorena sp. SIO3B2 | reverse complement strand
CTGACTTCTGACTTCTGCTATAAAAGCTCAATGCTTACCATGGGATAGTGAATGCGATCGCACAAGCGCGGAAGCTGAGGCCGTAGGCCACGCTTTGCGAACGCTTCCGGAGCGTAGCGTGGCCTACGGTCAATCGCATTTCCAGGACAAAACCATACGCAACTGTTCCCTGCTCCCTATTCCCTATTCCCTATTCCCTATTCCCTATTCCCTACTCCCTACTCCCTACTCCCTACTCCCTACTCCCGATTCCCGATTCCTTTATTAAACTATGACTTACGAACAACAATCCGAATTCGAGAAATCTCTGAATATCCGTGCTATGACCACCAAACAAATTTGGTCTTATGCTACTGGAATGTTAGCCATTTGTATGATTTTTGCCCCAGGCAGATATAAGTTAGCTATACCGATGATTGTGATCGGCGGCGCAGCAACTAGCACCGCTTTTGTTTGGCACTCTCATAACAAGTCCTATAAAACCCTTCTTCCTAATCAAGTACAACAGATGGAAGAACGCCTCGGTAACTTAGAAACTATTGTGGGACGGGATGATTTGGAAGTAAATTTGAAACTTAAACAGTTAGAAGAAAAGATATAAGCTGTCAGCCGTCAGCCGTCAGCCGTCAGCTGTCAGCTTAAAATAAACCTATTTGAAAATTTAAGATTGAGAGATTAATGAGAATTTAAAGTCTGGGTGAAAGCCTATCTAAGCATAAGCTGATAGCTGATAGCTTACCAAAAGCTATAGTATTTTCAGTTTAGAATATAGCATTATAATCGAGGATTGGATCAGGCTCGATTATAGTAGATAATTCTAGAGGATTTGGAAAGATATCACCTAATATAATAATGCTCAAAACGAAGACTTATGTAACTGCTACACTATCTACACTACTCCTAACACTAGTAATTGGATGTAATGGGGCGGATTCCCCTAAGGGTGTATCGCCATCTCCTGATCCAGAGTCTTCCAAGTCCTCAGAACCAGAGAATGCACTAAAGGTGATCCAAAAGCCTGATCAACCGCTAACCGTTGCGGCAACGAATCCTAATCCAGGAACCCAACAGAGTGTTGACCAATACCTAAAAGGATTATCCGCCAAAGGGATGACTAAGACCAATCAAGGGATATGGATGGAATCAGGAGATACCCTGTTAGCTAATCATCAAGGCACTATTCCCTTACCAGCAGCATCCCTTACCAAAGCAGCAACTACCCTAGCCGCTCTTTCTACCTTTGGTCCTGATCACCAATTCATTACCCAATTTAGCGCCACCGGACCGATTGAGAACGGGGTGCTACAGGGAGACCTAGTGGTTCAAGGGTCAGAAGACCCGTTTTTTGTGTGGGAAGAAGCCATAGCAGTAGGCAACCAGTTAAATCAGTTAGGAATCAAGCAAGTAACCGGTAATTTGGTGATTGTGGGTAAGTTTTATATGAATTTTGAGACCTTACCCCTCAAAGCTGGCACTCTGCTCAAGCAAGGCTTGAATGGTAAGAGTTGGCCACCAGCAGCAGAAACTCAGTATCAGACCTTACCCCCAGGTACCCCTAGACCGGAAATTGCGATCGCAGGCTCTGTGCAAGTGGTAGCTTCACCCCCTGACAATCTACAGCCCCTAGTGCGCCAGTATTCCTTTCCCCTGGCGGAACTGCTGAAGAAAATGAATCGCTACAGTAATAATAAAATGGCCGACATGCTAGCCAATACAGCTGGTGGTGCCAAAGTGGTAGCCCGCAAAGCAGCAGAAGCAGCGGGAGTACCCCAATCAGAAATTAGCTTAATCAATGGGTCTGGTTTAGGTGAAGAAAATCGCATGTCTCCTCGGGCTGTCACTGCTGTATTTCTCGCCATTGAGCGCTATCTTCAGCAATACAACATGACCGTTGCTGATGTATTTGCCATCGTAGGACAAGACAAAGGTATTTTAAATGAACGTCCATTGCCTAACTTAGCAGTAGTTAAATCCGGTAGTTTAAATTATGTGAGTACCTTAGCCGGAGCCTTACCAACTCAAACCTATGGCACTGTTTGGTTTGCTGTCATGAATTCAGGGGGAGACTATACGAGATTCCGGACTGAGCAAGAGATGCTGCTGAAAGAATTAGTAAATAAATGGGGAGTGGTGCTATCTGTTCCTCCTGACATTAAACCATCACCTCAGAGGATCGGTAAGAGGTCGTTTAGTGAAATTGTTAGGTAGGGAGTAGGTAAGCCGTCAGCGGTCAGCGGTCAGCGGTCAGCGGTCAGCGGTCAGCCTTCAGCCTTGGCCTTGGCCTATGGCCACGCTACGCGAATGGCCACGCTACGCGAACAGCAGACGTAACAAAGATTCAAGCAATACTTACCTGTTTTATTCAAAAGCTGAACGCGATCGCGTGCGCGAATGCCCATAGACTGATAGCTGATAACTAATAGCTGACCGCTGATAGCTGATTAATTATAGCTGATAACTGAAAGCTGATCACTCAAAGCTGAAGACTGAACGCGATCGCGTGCGCGTAGCGCATAAGCTGAAAGCTGATCACTCAAAGCACCTCAAGTAGCGTGCGCGTAGCGCTTGAGCTGATTACTGACCACTGATAGCTGATAGCTGATAACTGAAAGCTGATAACTGAAAGCTGATAACTGATTGCTGATTACTGACCACTGATAGCTGATAGCTGATAGCTGATAGCTGATAGCTGATCTCCCGACTCCCGATTCCCGACTCCCTGCTGTATCCTGGTTTAGTGTTAACAAAACTCTCATTAACTGAGAAATATAGATGGCAAACCCAACCGCAACCTTAGAAACCTCTTTAGGCACAATTACCGTGGAATTGTTCACCGATGTGATGCCAGAGACAGCCGGTAATTTCATTAAACTAGCCCAGTCTGGTTTCTACGATGGTCTTCATTTCCACCGGGTGATTAATGACTTTATGATTCAGTTTGGCTGTCCCCATAGCAAGGATCCCAATAGTCCTCGCGCGGGTACCGGCAATGGCCCTGATGGCTGCATCCAGGATGAGCACCCGGACAATGCCAAAATTTCCAATCAGCCAGGTACGTTATCTATGGCAAATACCGGTGCTCCCAATAGCGGTAGTTGTCAGTTTTTCATCAATACACGGGATAATTCCTATCTCGATTGGTTTTCTCCAGGCCCCTCGAAGCACCCGGTTTTTGGTAAAGTGACTGAAGGTATGGATGTGGTGAACAAGATTCAAACCACCCCTACTGATCGTGGTGATCGCCCTCAAACTCCGGTTCAAATGGTGAAAGTGACCATTAACGAATAACCCCTTGTAGGGTGGGCAAAAAAAGTTTAGTTATGGGTGAGTATTCTAGATAATAGAACTTTGCCCACCCTACTTTAATTGGTATTTGTTTTACTGACCGCTGACCGCTGAAGGCTGACGACTGACCGCTGATTGCTTACGTTTTCTGTTTCCCTAAGATATTCTTAATCAAGCAGAGTTGATATAATTTGACAGTATCACTAGAGGAGCAAATGCTTTACTCGTAGCGTCTACTGGGAATGTTCTAACTTAGGAAAGGGAAAACCCATGAACAGATTACCCTGGCTAGCAGCTACTGCAATCACTACAGCTTCCTGCCTTACCTTAGGCGCTATCAATCCAGCAGCAGCGAATACCTTTGGCAACATCGAAGTTAACGAAAACAATTTTATTGCAGTAGCTGCCCCTTTTGGTTACAACCAGTATCAATTACTAATCATCGAGCAGATTGCAAACTGGCAAGCGTGCTGGCGTGAACGTGGCAGTAACCCAGTTATTGTAGATCCTCTGCTGCTCGACTTTGACTTTACAGGAATTTGTGGCCGCAGTACAGACAGCAACGGCTATTCTATCCGCGTCGATAGTCAAGACTTCGGCCTAGACTATATGCTCAGAGTGGTTAAACGCAATGGAGAATTGGTATTAGTAGGGAGTCACCGCATTGACCGCAATGCCCCAGACATTGAGCTTGGCCGCACCAGAGGTTTGGCTAATGGCTTTCTCAAAATCTTTCTCGATCCCGGTTGGCGATTTACCAAACGTGTCTATCAAGGCAAACAACTAGGTCACATCTATCTTACCTATGGTGCGATCGCTAATACGGTAGCGCCACAGTGGACGAGTAGCCCTCAACCCTCACCACCTACTCCCAGCAGGGAATATATTTTTACCAAACCACAAGCCCAACCCAAGACTAGTGGTGAACGTTTTCCTGACACTAGCCCTGAAATTCCACCACCTGCACCGGCAGAATCGTCAAATGATGGCATACCAGTGTTTGAGGGGTTCTAATTAATAGGAGATACTAAGTTGACTTGGTTTCGCCCCCCTAACCCCCAGGGCTGTTTCTTGGGTCGGACTAGAATTTCACGGGTAGGGAGATAGGGAGATAGGGAGATTTTTGCTAATATAGGGGTTTTTACCGTAACACAACCCTAATGAGATACACAGGATTGTATCTCTGTTCCCTGTTCCCTATTCCCTGTTCCCTTTGAGCAATTTAGGTATCCCAATCTAAATACTGAACAGCTTTCCATCACGCTGAAATCACTTCAAAATCAGAAATCGTCTCAATCCATACCCGTGCTCCACACTTGAGGGGATCATCTGGACGATACATCACCCGACAGGGGCCATTGACCTCCACCGTATGACCGTAAACATTTTTAGTGCCTCGCTTGACCGTAATCACAGGATTCCGGTCCCCCGTCTTGAGATTGTTGCGAATCACCCTCTGGTTAACATGAATCACTGTCTTAGTGTACTCTGTACGCTTTGACCAGTTCCGTTTTGGTCCGCGAGTGCCAGGGGTGACCACCGGCATACCATCAAACAAAGGAATCACCCAAGTTCTACCCACCTTATAAGCGCCTTTAACTCTGCCTTTGCCCAGAAGGTAACGGACGCGAGTGGCAGAAACACCAAGTAATTCAGCGGCTTGTGCGGTGGAAATCATCATAGGGAGTAAACCATTGCTTTTACGATATTATTACTTTAACACACTTGTTCTGAAAAGGCAAGGATATAGTAAAACTATTGCATTAGCATAATTTAAAGTCATAGGGTCAATTGGGATTAGTGAGATTAATGGGATTAGTGATATAAAAGGGTGCTAACAAAAACTATTGCATTACCGCAATTTAAAGGAGTAATAGGTTTAATGGGTTAAATAGGGTAATAAAGAAAAGAGGGTGCTCAAACAAACTATTGCATTGTCACAATCTCAAGCAATGGGGTCAACTGGGATTAGTGGGATTAGTGACGGTAGTGGGGTAAAATAGTTATCTAAGACTATTGGATTGTCGCAATTCAGTGCTAAGTGGCTCAGTGCTGAGGGTGAGAATAGTGCTAATAGCTGACAGCTGATAAGTAGCTGGACAAAAATGAACCTCGTAGCTGTATTAACTTGTGTAAAGTTACTAAAAGTCCATCTGTTCCCTGCTCCCTGCTCCCTGCTCCCTGTTGCCTGTTGCCTAAAACCAAAAAACTTGTACCTCACCTAATTTAAAACCGCTATATTGCGGTTCTCATAGTAATGAGAATTGCTATCAATAAATCAGGTACTGTGTAATCACTTACGTCCGATTACTTAAACTATAAATTATAAATTTAAAACTACCCATGGTTCCAACAATTACTGCAAAAGAGATTACCTTACGTCAATTAAGACACAGATTCCATCTAGAACGAACTGATGATGAAAATTTTTTCAGAGAATGGCAAGACGATTTACCAGAACTGACGGATTTTGAGAAGCAATTGCTAGGACAAGTTAAAGAAGAGTATCTGTACTTATCTGAGTCTCCGTTATTGGAAGTTATCTTAAAAATGGTGATAATCTCGCCATTACTCAGACTAGCAGGATTTTATCGTCATCCCTTTGAACTTACAGCATAAAAAGAAGTTAAAATTACCTCCGAAGATGAGGGTATGATTGTTAATGGATGTATTGATATTCTGATTTTTAAACCATAATTTTGGGTTACTGTTATTGAAGCAAAAGGCACAAAATATGCCTTAGCAGCTGGCATACCCCAAGTCTTAGCCTATATGTTGGGTAATCCTAATCCAGAGCAACCTATCCTGGGGTTTATCACCAATGGTAATGAGTTTAAATTCCTAAAGATGACAACCACAAAGCTACCTAAATATGCTCAATCCTATACATTCGCTCTTGAGAACAAAGATGATTTTTACACTGTTATGAGGATCTTAAAACGTATTAACCAAACCATCCAAAATCCGTAGTCAGCTGTCAGCAGTCAGCTGTAAGCAGTCAGCTGTCAGCTTATTTTATTCAAAAGCTGTTCGCACCTTCCTCTTTTATTCAAAAGCACCTCAAGTAGCTTGCCCATTAGCTGATAGCACCTCAAGTAGCACCATCTGTAGCGCATTACCTGATAACTGATAGCTATCAACATCTTGACGGGGTTGTCCAGGATAACTGATCTACTCGCGCCCCTCAGCAAAATGTCCAACTTTTCCTGGATGGTTTAGCTTACTGCTCAGAGGATATCTCCCAAGTTTTTTGATACTGAATTTTGCCCCCCTGACCCCCCAACTTTGGGGGGAACAAGAGTCAATTTGCTTCTAAAAGTCCCCCGAGCGAGGGATTGCTCGCTCGGGGGACCAACGGGGGCTTGGATGTAGCAAATGAGACTTCTCAGACAACCTCTCAGAAGCAGTTTCTGTACCATGGGCGTAGCGTATTAGCTGACTGCTTACATTTCCTGGAAAGGACTTTACCTTTTTCGCAAAAAGCATTATTATCGAAACGAGGGAGTTTGAGGGAACTATAAAACCCCGTCGGACATGACGAGTGTTAGCTGACGAACACGATGTCATAGGGCGGGGATACATGGACTCCCTCAAGCCAATTGAGGGGTTAGATGCCCCGATAATTGGCAAATTTCTTAAATATTTACACAACATTATAGCCCATGTAAGCTATAATTTGGCCATGCTAACCATGACCTACGAGTACAAACTAGAACCAACTGCCGAACAGATTGAATCTATCGAGCAAACCCTAGATATTTGTCGTTCTGTCTGGAATTTTGCCCTTAGGCAGCGTAAAGATTGGTGTGCATCTCGTAAGTCACCTATTAATGCTTGTTCGATTCAATCCGAGTACATCATTTCTGCCGACGAACCATTTCCGAATTACCATAAGCAAGCCAAGCAATTAACTCAAGCCAAGAAACTCTATCCTCATCTGAAAACAGTTCACTCTCAAGTACTACAACAAACCCTAAGAACTTTAGATAGAGCTTGGGACGATATGAAAGCCAGAGGTTTTGGTTGGCCTCGCTTTAAGAATAAGTATCGGATGCGGTCGTTTGTCTTTCCACAGTTAGGAAAAGACCCAATTAGAGATGATGGGATTAAGTTCCCAAAACTGGGATGGGTGAAATGGCGACAGTCAAGGCCTATTCCCTTTGGGTTTCAAGTCAAGCAAGCGAGGATAGTTAGAAAAGCATCTGGTTATTTTGTGATGCTGTCACTACAGCTAAATGTCAATGTCTCTAGTCCCATGCCTCACGGTCATCCTAGAGGTTTGGACTTGGGGTTTGACACGGACGGCTTTAATTTCCGAGGCAAC
Organism: Moorena sp. SIO3B2; assembly: GCF_010692525.1. Classification (NCBI taxonomy): domain Bacteria; kingdom Bacillati; phylum Cyanobacteriota; class Cyanophyceae; order Coleofasciculales; family Coleofasciculaceae; genus Moorena; species Moorena sp. SIO3B2. The sequence continues at coordinate 17,991 of NZ_JAAHHE010000078.1, read as the reverse complement.
CTCGGAAATCGCGTCCTCAAGTTTGTAGCTACCAGTGATGGTGAAGAGATTAAGCGACCTCGATTTCTGATCACCCTACAGCGCAAGCTGAAATTGCTGCAACGTAGGCTAAAGAATAAGCAAAAAGGGTCAAATAATAGATACAAGCTAAACCAGAAAATAGCTAGACTACATCAGCGCATATCTGACACTCGTAAAGATTGGCACTTTAAACTAGCTCATCATTTGTGTGATGGTGCTGGCATGATATTTGTTGTTGGCGAAGCCTGTCCGAAGGCACACACTGGCAAAAAAACTCTAGATATTCGCTTTCACCACTGCGATGAGTGTGGATACAGAACCACAAGAGATGTAGCAGCTAGTCAGGTTCTTAGAAATAGAGGGTTAAATGCCGTCGGGCAGACGGTAGTAGAAAATGTCTGTGGACTGGAAGCGACGGGGAGTATCGGTCACGATACTCTAGTTGGCACGGGTCGAAGCAGAAAACCTAATTCGCGAGAGTTAGGAATCCCCTCCCTCAAAGTGACTGAGCATAGGGAAGTTGCTTAGGGAGGGGAGGATGTCAATGATCAGGTGCGACAGCTGTATACCAACTATGGTATCTTCACCATAGTGGTAATTTAGGTAAGGGTAACTGACGCTATGTAGCTGATACTGTGACTGTTATCAATAACTTATAGGTTATTAACAAGCACGGTTAATTGCCTAGCAACATCTAGCGCAATCCACTAGTGAAAGCAGCAACTAGTTTGGTAAAACTACCTAGGGAGTCTAGTTAACTAATGGGATAAACCTATTAGAAACTAAGAGCAGTGACATGAAGTATCCGGAATATCCATAAAAACCAATAGATTGACAGCCGGGACTTGCATGAAAAAAAATACCAATTAAAGTAGGGTGGGGAACCTAATTTAATCTATAAAACTGAAAACCAACTTTTTTGCCTATCCGACAAGCTAAAACCTGGTATTTTATTTTTTTGCTACTCCCTAATCATTTGGAGTTGAGATAAGCAGCTTTCCCCAAATCAAAAAAGAATGGAAAAATTATATAGTGTACACCCTAAGTACCTCGAAACAGTCAAATTAGTTTGGAAGCGTAAGCGTCGGGGAAGAGATATAGACCTAGCTAATGAATTAGATTTAGACTTGCCCATTGTTAATCTTTTTCTGATCGGAAAGCCCATTAAAGGTCTTTTCTTTGTAGAAATTTGTCAAGCATTGCAGTTAAACTGGCGAGAAATCGCTGGTTTAGATTTACTGGAAACTCCAGTGAAATCCTCAGAGATTGAAGTAGATACTAGTGAAGTAGATACCGTCGATACCAGTGATGGGATTGGCCCTAGGCCAAGCTACGCGAACGCAAAACCAAAGCCTATCGAAGAGGTGAACACCGTTGATGACGCTTTAGGGGAGTTAGTGGACACCCTCAAAGAAATGTTACGTCGCCTGACCCGAAAAGCTGGAAATATACTAAAAGCAGACCGCACCAGTATTTTTTTACTGGATGAGCACAGTAACATCCTCGGTTCCATTGACGCTGATGACGGGAAAGGTGGCTCCCTAGTCATTGATATTCCAGCAGATAAAGGAATTGCTGGTGCAGCTGCTACCTCCTTAAGTATTATTAATGTTCCCTTTGATGTCTATGACGACCCACGCTCTGAAGAAGCGAAAAGAATCGACAAAATTACCGGTTACCGAACCTATACTATGGTAGCTTGGCCCGTGTTGAATCAGCAAAAAAATTTAATTGCTGTGGTACAATTAATTAATAAGTTAAAACCCAATAGTAATCCAAACGATAACTTGTCTGAAAGAATTGCTCTAAAGGGGTTTACCAAAAAAGATGAAGAATTGTTGGCTCAATTTACTCCTTCAATTTTGAAAAATTTAGAACGATGTCAGTTATGTTTTCAACTAGCCCGTAAACTTTGGTTAAAGTCAGAAAGTAACTCAGAGATTATCGATCCCTATAATCAAAAAATGATTACTGAACTCCAGGAGAAAGAAAAACAGGTGCGCAAGAGCCTAAAAAAACTAACCAAACTCAACTTATATTAAGTGTTAATTTTTATTGTTAAATTTCAATATTTTATAGTTTAAATTTTAAATGTTAACGTTTTAGGCAAGCTAGGATATATTTTGCCTAATAACTCCAGTACAATCAGATTTAACAAACTTTTCATGTTGACCGGAGTAGAACACAATGCCAGTAGCAGTTGGAACTATTGAGACCCTAGGTTTTCCAGGGGTACTAGCCGCAGCAGACGCCATGGTCAAAGCAGGGGCAGTCACACTGGTATCCTATGATAAATCTGAGAAAGGTCGGTTTATGGTGAGCGTCCGTGGTAAAATTTCAGAGGTAAACGTCGCGGTAGCAGCTGGGCTAGAAGCCGTAGAGAAAACCTATGGTGCGGAGGTGACAGCTCACTATATCATTCCTAACCCTAATGAAAATGTGGACACAGTGCTGCCCATCCACTACACCAGCAAAGTCGAAGAGTTCCGAACATTTTAAACTAATACACTTAATCAGTATTAAGGTAAGCATTCAGCCGTCAGCGGTCAGCCGTCAGCTTTCCATAACTCAGATTAAAATTTTGCTTACTTGTTTGATTCAAAAGTTCCCTAGCGTCCTAATTGCCCATAAGCACATCAAGTGGCACCATCTGTAGCGCATTAGCTGATAGCTGATACGCGACACGCTGATAGCTGATAGCTTACGTATTAAGCCGAATCGGTAGCGAAGATTCGTACAATAGTTCCTGAGTTTCAAATAATTCAACAGATTAAGGAGTTTGGCTATGTCCACAGTGGCGGTTGGATCTCTCGAAACCAAAGGCTTTCCTGGTATACTCGCAGCAGCAGATGCTATGGTTAAAGCCGGTAGGGTTACCTTAGTAGGCTACATCAGAGTTGGTAGCGCCCGCTTCAATATCAATATTCGGGGGGATGTTTCGGAAGTAAAAACAGCTATGGATGCCGGTATTGCAGCCGTCGAAAAAGCCCATGGCGCTACCCTGGAATCCTGGGTGATCATTCCTCGTCCCCATGAAAACGTCGAGTGTGTTCTGCCCATTGCCTATACTGAAGCCGTTGAACAGTACCGAGAAGCTGTGGAAAATCCCATCATCGGGCGGGGGAACGGTTTTTCTCGTTAAGCTTTTTGGTTTTAGCTAAGCCCGCACCAAGCCCAGGTCTGACCCGATAGGAGAGCGGTTGTTGAATGCGGGTTGAAGCTACATTTGTGTTAGAACCGGGTTCGGTTAACTATGTCAATCATCATGCTACTAATCCTGATGGTTGCACTTCCACAGCAAGCACTGGCAAATCAACCCGCACTTTCTGAGCTTGGGGCTGTGCTGCTTGCTCTAATACTTCTACCTCAATATTAACTGCCACTAGATAAGAACCAGTTTGATCTGCCACAGCTTGGGCAATCAAACCAGCAAAGTCTGGCCGTTCTGCGGTAATGGGATCTCTTAACGTACACTGCTCCCATTGGTACTCGGCATTGGGATTGATGCTCAGTATATAGTGCTTCTTCATGGGGAAAAACCTTGATTAGGGGTTTATATCAGATCAGCTGACCGTCAACTCACTCTATTTATTATAGTACAAATATACTATTTTAGTCCTGGTCAGTAATCAATCCTATGGTGGTTTGCTGCCATTGAGTCTGCTGTCTCCTGAAAAAACTAGCCAATTTCCGACATCGAACTGAGTTCCTGATCACCCGTTGATGGTAGAAATCTGTAAACTATCTTAAATCTCAGCCAGTTTAATCAGAATTTTGATAAAGGTTTCCCATCCGGTGGCACTTTCTCCAACACGTTAAACTAATCAAAGCTAAACTAAAAAACGTTAACGAAAACACAAAACCTGATGATTGCAACTGCTACTCGGATTAAACACGAAGTTAAAGACCTGTCTCTGGCACCAAAAGGAAAACAGCGGATTGAATGGGCTGGACGGGAGATGCCAGTGCTCAAGCAAATTCGAGACCGCTTTGCCCAAGAAAAGCCTTTGGAAGGAATTCGTTTAGTTGCTTGCTGTCACGTAACCACCGAAACTGCCCATTTAGCGATCGCACTCAAGGCTGCTGGTGCTGATGCTGTCCTGATTGCCAGCAACCCTCTGTCAACCCAAGATGATGCAGCGGCTAGCTTAGTGGTTGATCATGAGATTTCTGTATTTGCCATCAAAGGGGAAGATAACGAAACCTATCACCGCCACGTTGAAATTGCCCTGGATCACAAACCAAACATTATAATCGATGATGGTAGCGATGTTACCGCCACTCTGGTAAAAGAGCGCCAACACCAGCTCGGTGATATCATTGGCACCACCGAAGAAACCACCACTGGCATTGTCCGTCTGCGGGCTATGTTCAATGACGGGGTGTTGACATTCCCGGCAATGAATGTTAATGATGCTGACACCAAACACTTCTTTGACAATCGCTACGGTACTGGTCAATCTACCCTTGATGGTATTATCCGCGCCACCAACGTGTTGCTAGCTGGTAAAAACGTGGTTGTGGTCGGTTATGGCTGGTGTGGCAAAGGCGCAGCACTTCGAGCCCGGGGACTGGGAGCCAATGTCATTGTTACTGAAATTGACCCCACTAAAGCCATTGAAGCTGTAATGGATGGCTTCCGGGTAATGCCGATGGCAGAAGCTGCTCCCTTAGGTGACTTGTTTATCACAGTTACTGGGAACAAGCACGTGATTCGCCCTGAGCATTTCGAGGTGATGAAAGATGGAGCAATGGTGTGCAACTCTGGTCACTTCGATATTGAAATTGACCTCAAGTCCTTAGGGGAAATGGCAACAGAAGTCAAAGAAGTACGGAACTTTACCCAAGAGTACTGTTTGAAAAATGGTAAATCCGTTGTGGTACTGGGTGAAGGACGCCTGATTAACCTGGCAGCAGCTGAAGGTCATCCCAGTGCGGTGATGGACATGAGCTTTGCTAACCAAGCTTTGGCCTGTGAATACCTAGTCAAGAACAAAGGATCCATTGAACCAGGTTTACACTCCATCCCTGAAGCAGTGGATAAGGAAATTGCCCGGTTGAAGTTACAAGCAATGGGCATTAACATTGACACCCTAACCCCAGAGCAAATCGAGTACATGAACTCTTGGACTTCTGGTACCTAAAACGAGGGTAATCCGTTGACGATACCGGTTCAATAATCCTAATCTCCCTTCTCGGGTAATGGGTTATGGGTAACAGGTAATTGGTCATCGGTCATGGGTAATTGGTAGTTGACTATTCCCGACTATCGATTACCCTGACCCAAGAATTCAGTAACTATTTGGGAAGTGATTAAGCCGACTTGAGATTATTGCTCCCTTTGCATAAAATAGCCAAATAATACCAATACCTTTGATGGTAACTTGGGATTAAATATATAGATACCTAAGATCGATATCTGAGTTGGATATAAAGTAATTACTCAGAATTAGCAATTAGGCGGTAAAATAAGGTGTGGGATTAGCTGCAACCCTTTTAAAAACAGGACTTGGCAGAAACTGGGGAGCCAACTATACCTATAAAACTATACCTATAGGGTGGAGTGACTGCGTCAGTCCTGAAGAAGAATAGAAAGTAGGCAAATACCACTTGTGAAAGCCAATTATCGATGATTTTTCGAGATTATGGATGATTTTTCTAAATGGGTTAACTATCTAGGTTATAGCTAAAGGCAAATTATAAAATTATATGGACTCTTGCATAAATCTTTAAAAAGAGGATGATAAATACTATAGCCCGATCGCAAAAATTGACTTTTGCAAGAGGCCTATTCAATGAGTAGGGTGATTGATCATGACTTGGCAACAATCTCCAACCTATCTGGCAGTGCTGACTACTATGCTCTCGGCTGCACTGGTAACTGACTTCACCGCAGCCCAGTTACTGGCACAGTCATACCCACACCATGAAGTTGGTGCACAATTCCCACGACCACCAGAGCGAGGGTCACCGTCTAGAACCCTTGGGGCTGGGACACATATGATTAAATTTCCACCACAAGTACCAGAACGAGGAAAACCGAGAAGAACAGCAGGAGGAGGGTCTCGTAGCTATTCTTGTACTGACAACGGTGATATCCCTTTAACTGCTATCGTGCCAACCAATAATCTGGTCAAAACGGTGGCGGCTAATCCTACACTGTTCTGGTATGTTCCCAAAACTACAGCTACTGTTGCAGAATTTGTGTTAATTGATGACCAGGATCAAGAGGTGTACCTGACCACATTGACCCTGGATAACAGGAAAGACGGTATTGTGCAACTGAGCATACCGAAAACCGTACCTCTGACCATGGGTAAGGAATACAAGTGGTTTTTCGTACTAGTTTGCGATCCTCAAGAGCGTAGCCGAGATCATTGGGTTCAAGGAATACTCCAGCGTACTGAACTTAGTCCGCAATTAGCGCTTAATCTAGATCAGGAGCAAAATACCTTAGAACAAGCCAAACTATATGCTGATGCTCTGATTTGGCAAGAAACTGTGACTACTGTCGCCCAGTTACGGGATTCCCAGCCCCAAGCATGGGTAGATCTGATCAAATCAGTGGGGTTAGAAGCGATCGCTAACAAACCATTTGTCAATTGCTGCACAGCTAGCAATTAATCTTAATTGACACTCCCCCTCCGATAAGAACGGGGATTCTTACTTGGCCGTAGGCCACGCGATCGCGTTCAACGAGCTGTATTGCCTGTTCAGGTCTGAACCAGAAAAGGTAGAGGACAATTCTCTATAAGCGTATTGGATAGCGCGGATCCAGGTTTCGGTGTGCCCCACCGTACCTAAATTATTGAAAACATAGATAGATAGATAGATTTTTTATCTGATTTTTTCATAGACGATCAAGTCGTTAGACTCAATTATGCAACATGCTTATCTCAAAACATGTTTTTTACATTGTCTACTTATTTTTAGATAATATCTACCTAGATTGTTATTAATCTATTATTATAGACATTTATCATAACATGCTCTCGGAAAAGTGTCAATACAAGAAGGTTGTATTATAAAGCCGTCCTTAAAGGACGGGGCTTTAAACCCATTTTTTTGGGTAATGTCAGGGTAAGTGCTAGAAAGATTAGTATATATTAGTATATTAACTTTTATAACTAATCACTACTGAATGGCTAAACTCTCTGTAGAACTACAGCGCTATTTTTTTGAGGAAGAGCGAGAGCCTCAGGTAAGGCTGGCAGATATTTTAACCCTAGCGGGGGAACGTATCTTTGGGTTTCTATTCGTTATCCTATCTCTACCTTCAGCTTTGCCAGTTCCAGCACCGGGTTATTCGATTCCCTTTGCAATTGTGATCTTCTTGTTGGCTATTCAGCTCATCGTTGGTGCCAAACGCCCCTGGCTACCTAAGAAGATGATGAATGGGAAAATGAAATTGGAAACCGTGCAGGGTTTTCTGAAAATAGGACTCCCTTGGTTGCGGCGGATTGAGGCAGTTACCCGTCCTCGCCTAAGCTATATTTGTACAAGTTTGCCTGGTCGGATATTTATGGGGAGTGCGATCGCATTAATGTCAATTTCGATGATGATTCCGATTCCAGGGACAAATACCATTCCAGCTGCGGGAATTTTTATAACTGGTTTTGGCTTAACTGAAGATGATGGCGCAATTAGCCTAGCGGGTTTAGTCCTGTGCCTGATCGGAGCAAGCCTCTCCATCTCAATTATGTTTGCCCTATGGTTTGGTGGCACAAGTCTAGTTGACCAGATTAAGATTTGGTTGGGTCGTTAAACTGATGTGCATCCAGTCCGCGTCGAAGATTTTGTTTGGGTTATAGTAATCACTAATTGGTAACAAACTTCGCTGCAGTTGTCGGTAACTTCGGACAAGGGAACTTCGGCTCAGGCCAAAATAATTGACCCAAACAGTATAATAAAACTACTAAGGCTGCTAGGTCTAATCGATAATCGGTAATAAGTAATCGGTAATAAGTAATCGGTAATGGCTAATCACAATTACCATCTAAACTCGAAGGGGACTCCCGTTATAGCCCAAAGACAAGCGCGGGATACGGGGGGTATAAAGTGCTCCCGCAGGTGACCCACACAGCCCCTTGGGAATTGGGGACTGAAAATGTTGCGTCTCCTTGAAAGTTTTTGCTATAATAGATGTATTATTGTGCTCGTTCCCTTAGCGTCTCCTAGGTCGAAAAGAGCTATGATGACTTGGGCTTTTTATCAGTTCTCTCAAATCCTAGAACACTTGTGTAATCGCTATGGTTCCAAGTTAGTGAGAGTAACAGAGGAATACACCTCTTATACCTGCACAAAATGTTGCACCTGCGTCTAAAAAGTAAAAAGGGATAATATTATATAATAGTATCATCCCTTTTTCCTATTCCATTTAGTTTTTTTGCCAAGTTAATAATTATTAACATAGTGCCATTCTACCTAACTACCTAACTTAGTAGGTATCAAACTAGGTATTAAACCAGAGGACATCTATGGCTCAGTTGGGTTTGGGGAATCCCTACGCTTTTCAGTGCGCTGCTTCTGAGGACCTAAGGGAGTGGAGTTGGTTAAGTTGTCTTCAAGAACCATACGCTGTTCCATCTGACGGAGAAAATAACCAGTCATCATGGCTGAAGCCAGCAATCCAGCTAAATTTTCCCGATCAGTGGTGATTTGAACATTAAAGTTTTCTGATGGCAGCATCCCTACTAGCCCTTGAACGTTCTGAGAGATGATTTGTTGGATTTCAGGGCTAGCAGACTTAGCAATCCTTGCTAAAACATCAGAAGGTTGATTCTGGAGGTATTGCAGCAGTTGGTTCGGTTGAGGCTCTGGTCCTGGGGAACTTAGAAAATCGGGGTTGAATACCATTAGGAATTTTAGGTTTGACCTGCTTCATCTCGACTTTTCTATACTCTAAACGATTGTGAGATAACCTGAATCAGCTTTCGGGGATAAATCTCAGTTTTTTGGGTATAAATTCTGAGTAAAAAAGCTTACTTAAAGAAATCTTGAAGTTTTTGTAACCCTTGGCATAGCTTCTATTGGGGTGGCAGTAGCTGCTGAACTTCAAAGTGTTGATGAAATTTTTCGGTAACTTGTAACCAGTACGAGCGCCCCTCAGTTTGTCTACGTTTCTGGACAAAATCGAGCTCGACCAGTTCCTGGATATGTTGATACGCTCCACTCCCACGAAGGTTGACTAGGTCAGCTTGAGTAATCGGACCTTTAAGAGCGATCGCAGCTAAAGTCCTCAAAGCACCTGTGCCCAATTCAGCAGGAATTAAGTTTTGCAGTAATTCACTAAACGTGGATCGTAACTGTAAGCTATACCCAGCAGGGGTTTCCACAACTTCTAAAGCACTGTCCCGGTGGGCATAGTCTGCCATCAGTTCAATCAGGCCATCCGCAACTTTTTCGCGATCGCATTGGGCATACTCTGAGATTTCCTCTATAGAGACGGGCTGTCCCTTCAAGTATAGAATCGCTTCAATTTGGGTAGCTAGACGAGGCATTGTTTTAATTAGCTTCTAATCCAATTGACGTCCTGTCAATTCAACAAAAATATCTTCCAGGTTGGAGGGACGAACCATCACACCAGTTTTATCGGGTAAACTTTCGAGATAGCCACTCGCAAGTTCCAGAGTCGGAAAAAATTTGTATTCAAAGCGTTCTGAGAGTTGTTTGATCAGTAATCCTTCCCCATGTTGGTGGCGCAACTGTTCAAATGTACCTAATTCGATTAGTTTACCAGAATCCATGATACCGATCCGTCCTGGCTTGCCAGCGCCATAGCGATCGCACAAAAACTCCACTTCTTCCATATAGTGGGTAGTTAGCAATATCGTCATACCTTGGCGATTCAAATCCCGAATAATTTCCCACAGGCGACGGCGGGTTTGGGGGTCTAATCCTACTGTAGGCTCATCCAAAAATAGAATCTTCGGTTGATGTAACAGCGCTCTAGCAATTTGCAACCGACGCTTCATTCCCCCAGACAGAGTTTTCACTAAACTATCCCGTCGGTCTATTAGCTCTACATACTCTAACCACTGATTAATCAGCCGCTTACGCCCAGGATTGGCAATGTGATGCAGCCGTGCGTGGAGTTCCATGTTTTCCCAGACAGTCAGGTCAATATCCACGCTAGTTTGCTGCAAGACCACACCAATATTTTCCTTGACCTGATCTTTTTCTTCTACAACGTCGTAACCCGCTACCTTAATTTGACCCTTGGTCGGTTCAGTTAAGGTAGTTAGCATCCGAATTGTAGTGGATTTACCAGCACCATTCGGACCCAGCAAACCAAATATCTCTCCTGATTCAATGGTAAAGGACAGGTCATTCACGACAGGGACCTTATCGTAGATTTTGTAGATGTTCTGGAGGGAAACAGCTGGGGGCATAGATTCCTTAATATGTATGATATTGATTGACACTCCCCGTCCTAGAAGAACGGGGATTCTTTGATCAACGAGGTCACTTGCTTCTCCAGACCGGAATCAGAAGAAGTAGAGGCGTCCTCTCCTAAAGCGTTGGGATCGATGATCCAGGTTCCGGTGTGCCCCACCGTACCCAAGGCTCTTTTTAGGATATTGATAGCTGCATTATGATCGCGATCTAAAACACATCCACACTTACAGGTGTGAGTCCTAGTTGATAGCGATTTCTTGACAACTTCACAACAGCTGGAACAATTTTGACTAGTATAAGCGGGATTAACTGCTATCGTTTGTCTACCAAACTTTTGTCCAAAATATTCCAGCCATTTCCTAAACTGATACCAACCTGCATCATTAATAGATTTAGCAAGACAATGATTTTTAACTAAATTTCTTACTCTTAAATCTTCGTAAGCAACCACATCGTTAGAGTGGATTACGCAGCGCGCCGGAGACGAAACCTTAGATAGTGGAGCCTTTATGGGTGTTCGGCTTTGCATAAAAGGGTTAAATCTTTTGTAATAAGGCTCCACTATCTTACGGTAACTTCTAACCAGTCTCTTGGCGTGCTCTTCACGCTGCCTACTTATTTTAAGATGTGTCCGGCCTAATTTATTAACGGCTTTCTTACGGTTGGATGAGCCTTTATTTTTGCGAGAAACCCGACGCTGGTAAAACTTCAGTCTTTTTTCGCCTTTACGATAAAACCTAGGATTTGGCTCTACGCCTCCCTTGGAATCGGTATAAAATTCCTTAAGTCCTACGTCTAGCCCAATATTAGTATGATTTGGTTCTAAAGATTCCTTTTCATCAACTTTTATACAGAACTGAACATAGTAACCATCCGCGCGGCGCACTAATCTAACTCGCTTAATTAGCTTCTGTTCGCGTAGCGTCGGCTTTGCCGAATCATAACGCCATAATTCCCAAGTTCCTTTAAGTCTTAGTTTTCCAATACCTTTTTTGTCTAAGAAATCTATTGACTTAGTATCAGGAGACAACTTCCAGCCCGATGTTTTGTATTCAACCGATCTGGAAAATTTCTTGAATTTGGGATATCCCTTTTTGCCAGGAACTTTCTTTTTACATTTATCGTAAAATCTAGCAATTGAGCTATAGGCTCTTTCAACCGAAGCTTGACATGCATGAGAGTTCAAGTCCTTTACAAAAGGATATTCAGCTCTAAGCCACGTATTATGACGATACAGTTCTTTTTGTCCTATACCATTATTGTCGATCCAGTAACGGATGCACTTATTGCGGACAAATTGACCAGTACGGATCGCCTCATCAATCGCGGCATATTGAGTTTTATTCCCTTTGACCTTGAACTCTAAGACTTTCATTTTGACGTTGGACAACTCTACGTAATATTGTAGCACAAAAAAAAGCCGTCCATTGTTCGCGCAGCGTGGCCTACGGCCAAGTTACCGTAAGATAGTGGAGCCTTTATGGTCGGCAGGCTATGCGGATGCATGGTTAAAACTTATTGAATAAGGCTCCACAATAAACAGGTTTCTATCCAGCGAAGGACGGGGCTTGAAACCCAAATTTTTTGGTCAATAGGCTTGAGCTAACCTGCTTCCAGACCACAGGTTATAAGGAAATTATATCATGTCGATATCATTACCCTTAATCAAAAGAGCAGTAATAGCAAATTTACCCACAAATACCACTGTAACCGTGGTATTTATCGATTTTAAGGGTTATATTATTAACCTATTATTATTTTAAAGTGTTAACTTAAAATAATAAAATTAAGTGTTATCATATATAGGAATATCATCAATACGTAGATAAAAAAAATAGGAGCTGTTTATTTGGTTCACTCATCAGCTATCAGCTACAGTTATTGACTTTAATCGTAGAATTTACTATGGCAATATTTAGGATATTAGGTCGGGTAATCGATCCAAAAACCAGTGGCGTCGTTTCAGGATTACGGGTTGAAGCATGGGATAAAGACCTTATTTTCAACAACTTGGTGGGTAGCGCCATCACTGATGACCATGGCAGCTTTGGGATGGAATTCGATGAATCCTATTTTCAAGAACTGTTTGCTGACCAACGACCAGACATTTTTTTCAAAGTATTTTGTGATCAGCAACTGGTCAAAAGCACCGAAGATTCAGTGCTGTGGAATTTAGACATTGACGAGACTGAAGTCTTGATCACTGTAGATAACTATAGCCAATATAACGTTTACCAAAAATATCTCCAAGCTGCTGACGAAGGTGTTGAAGATAATCCCAAACTATTATATCTCGGTATTGATACTTCACCATACAAACAGCAAATTAAAGATTATCCCTCCCACCTGAACCATAAACCCGATGGTAAACATCTCGTGTCTGGAATTAAAGCGGATCATACTTTCAGTCCTTATCCAAATCTGGGGCAACTTCCAGATATTGATCAGCAAGGGTTAGAGTTTCTCCATCAAGACATCAAAGAAGCTTGTATCTGTGTTGGTAGTTTTGTAGAGGAAGAGTTCAAGGTAAAATGGTTGGGACGAAATGCCCTAAGTAATGACGAATTATGGAGTGGGAGTAAGATTATCCCCATTATTAATCTAGTGTCTCGCCTTAATAGCAAATCTCCTAATGACGATCTTGATAAGTGTACAATTCGAGGCACAGACCAAGCTGGAAATCAAAGGGATATTCCGGTCTGTGATTTAATCACAGATGTGATTAGTTATGACTACAATACAGCAAGTTCTAATTGCTTAGGGGCAATGTTAAAGCGCTTTGCTCCCCAAATGGACTTAGAAAATTGGCTGAAACAGATTACAGGCAATGATAGCCTGATTTTCCGTGGCCGATATGGGGAAAAACCGTTTATTGAGTACCCCCAGTTGTTTGGTAGCACAACCAAAAGCATAATTCTAACTGCTGACCCTGAACCCCCTCAATGGGAAAGTAATACTATATCGGCTTATGATTTAAATCGGATGATCTCAATGGTGGGTTGGCATAATTACATACCGGAACCATGCCAGCTACCGGGAGTTAAGTGGGATAGTCTCGAAAGTATCATCAGAGCAATGGGGAACGATCCAGCTCGGTTAGTTGATTTAGCTATTAAAGAGTTGGGTTTGTTGAATGTGATTGACTCAACAGTGATTATCTCAAAACTCGGCAACGGAGTTACCAGTATTAGGAACAGAACCGAAGCGGTTTATGTCGCGCTAGTTAAATTAGTTAAGCCTAGTCTTGACGATTCCCTCAAGCCAGCTAAATTGATTACCTTCAGTATGGCGCTACGGGGAGCAAAAGTGCTTGAACCAAGAGATTTCAATCGTGAAGCGGTGGAACTTGATGCCAGAATAGCAACAGAAGTGACAGAGATTTTGCGCAGAGCGGTGATGGGTGAATTGGTTTGAATCTAGTGTCAATTGGGTGAAGTACATAATTTTGGGATTTTAGGGAACAGGGAACAGGGAACAGGGAACAGGGAACAGTGAAGAGATAATCGGGAACAGTGAACAGGGAAAAAATCCTGTGTACCTCATAAGTAGGCAAAAGGTTATATCCCTCTTCTGTCACTTTGATCAATCTTCACCCTAAGTGTCCGGTTACTGTCTAAAGTCCAAGTAAATGTAAGTAGTTATATCAAGTCCGGTTAATCAACTCCCAAGTAGTCTCTGGATTGGTAGTAATCGGTAATCGTAAGCCTTCAGCGGTCAGCGGTAAGTGGTCAGTGGTCAGCCGTTGGCCAATGGCCACTCAAGTAGCACCATCTGTAGTGCATTAGCTGATAGCTGATAGCTGATAGCTGATAGCTGATAGCTGATAGCTGATAGCTGATAGCTGATAGCTGATAGCTGATAGCTGATAGCTGATAGCTGATAGCTTACCAATTATCTATTACCTGTTACGCCAGAAGGGATATCATGATTAGTCAACCGGACTTGATATTAGATCATGGCCAGAAAAGTTTTATGCTTGGGTTTTTTAGGGTCGGGTTTAGACAAAACGTGATCAATCTGTAGTCATTAATCGTAGGGTGGGCAGTGTCTACAAAGGCGAAAAGCCCAGCTTATCTTATCTGTCTGACACTGCCCACCTGACATGAACTCTACCAGCCAGGGACTTTTCAAAACCCTTCTTAGCAGAAGATAAATTGAAAACCGTGTGGGTACAAAAACCTAAAGAAAAAAAGTATAGATTCTCCTCTAACTACTACAAGATTTTCTTGGATATCCAAAGACGATGTGACTTTCAAATTTCTTTTTCAAACTTGCTTTTGTACGTTTTCTTTGTTCTGCAATATACTATCCCTATTTTTTTAGCGGCTATCGGAGGTATTACGGCAGGTAATGACTTATTGGTCTCGTTTATTCAAGAATTTGTTTCTGATGAACAAGCCGAAAATATCGTCAATTTTTTTATATTTGTTATTAGTCTATTAGGAACATTGTTCGGTACCATAAGTGCCACAACTAACCCTTCGGAAAGCTATGATAATGCAGCAGCGTTTAATAACAAATTTTCTGAGTTTAAGATTAATTTAGCGATAGATATGAGAAATCTTGAACTTACCAATGCTATGGAAGAAGAGTACCTGCAGCTTCTGAAGGAAAAAAATGCTAATCTTTCCGAATTGATTGAGGAATATAATCAGAAACGGTCGATCGATAAGAATCAAGTAAGCGGAGTAGAGTGATTAGTTGCTTACGATCCTCAGTGTCCAAATTGATCATGATCTACTAGTCTGTGATTACTTTGTTCCAGTTTTACACAAGTCTTTGAGGAATGCGATCGCGTAGCGTGACCGTAGGTCAATCGCATTTCCTAGAGATATATTGCGTTCGTGCAGCGTCGGGCTTTGGCCGAATCGCAAAACAACAAACCCAGCAACATCCCATACTCTGTGTTAACTCTGTGACCCACTGACCCACTACTGTACCACACGACCCAATCCCACTTGCTCCAGCAGAGCGATAAAATCTGCTCGAATCGAGGAGTCATTGGGATTAGCAGCTTGAGCCTGGTAAAGGGCATCAAGGGCATCAAACCAAGCCCCTGCTTCGGCATAGATGATTGCTTGTTGATGCAGTAACTCAGAGGTGGAGCTGTTGGTATTTGCAGCAACTGCTGCTAGCTTTTGCTCTAATTCTGGGGGTGGTGATACCCGCTCAATCCAGCTCCTATAATAGGAAGTCTTAGGCGGGTTTTCGCGATCGCATTCTAGGGTAACAGACCACATGTATATCTTCCTGTTTTCTTCCTCTAGTCCTGGTGGGTTTGCAATCAGTTCTGGACTGTTTTCCGGAAGTTCTACTGAGATCATCCCTACCTGACCTGAGTCAATCCTTTTCTCAAATATTGTCTGGTTTTCTACTGTGTCCACCAAGGTAAATACTATTGGTACGTCTACAGGCTCGGACAAATACCATAAAAATCTAGGATGACCAGATATCGTCTGTGCAGCTACTTTCTGTGAGGGAATTAACAGCGTCACCAATTCACGGGGTAACTGCTCATACCAGCCTCGTGAACCAGACCCATTACTCTTTCGAGGAGCGCTATCGGTTGGTGGAATAAATCGTAAGCGTGAGCCGTTGGCTGAACTATTTTGGGAACTATTTTGGGTTTCAGATGAGTTATTATTAGAATCGGCAACGTGACCGTTGACAGATTGTAAACCTTGAGAATAGCTTGGTTGAGGGGTGAGTGCGCAAAACAGCAGTACAATCAAGATTGATGTTGTACGTGCCAATAAATTAATAAAGTTAGCGGTAGTTTTCATAAGTTTATTAAATTATTAAACTATAATAGACATTTACAAGAATTAGCCTTAACCCTTAGAGGATATCTGAAAAGTTTTTTGATCCTGAATTTTGCCCCCCTGACCCCCCAACTTTGGGGGAAACAAGAGTCAATTTGCTTCTAAAAGTCCCCCAGAATTGGGGGACCAACGGGGGCTTGGATGTAGCAAATGAGACTTCTCAGACAACCTCTTAGTCAAGCCTGAGTTTAAGCTGAATTTTTTCAGAGATTTGACACTCCCCGGTCGCGCATACGCGGGGATTATTGGTTCAACGACTCGACTTGCCCATGACTTGTTTGCACCAGCCACAGTAGAGGCCAAATCTCCCCAAGCGTTTGGGTCGTTTAAGACCAGAGTTCCGACATGCCCTGCCGTACTTAAGGCTCTTTCTAGGATGTTGATTGCAGCGTTGTGGTCTCTGTCGAGAGAACAAGCACACTGACAAACATGGGTTCTAGTTGATAGAGATTTTTTAACTACTTCACCACAATTAGAACAATTTCGACTAGTGCAGAGCCTTGGGTGCATGTCAGTTTTGTTAATCCCTGATTTAGATCCCCCGTTTCCCTTAATAAGGGGGACTTTTGAATCTAATTCCCCCCTTTTTTAAGGGGGGCTAGGGGGGATCTATTTACCTAATTACAAAGGTGACATGCTCCCCAGAGCCTTTCTTTTTTCGAGAAACTCGACGTTGATAGAACTTTAGACGCTTTTCCCCTTTTCGATAAAACCTAGGTAAGGGTACAGTATTGCTATTCGGTGTTGCTGGAACAGACTCATTGATATCGATCTGAAGGCAAAACTGAACATATAGCACTACCCATTAAAGTTAGGACATGGCTAAAAGCTGAAAACCTGTTGTAGTAAACTTTTGTCTTCTGACTTGTGACTTCTGACTTGCGCGTAGCGCTATAGTAACCATCGGCTCGACGGACTATCCTAACCCTCTTAATTAGCTTTTTGTCAAAGCGCCAGAAATTCCATGTTCCTTTGAGTTTGAGTTTTCCAATCCCTTTTTTGTCACTAAAAATGATTGACTTTTTATCTGGACATAATTTCCATCCAGAAGTCTTTTATTCAACTGATTGACAATGTTTTTTGAATCTAGGAAAACCTTTCTTTCCGGAAACTTTTTTCTTACAGTTTTCGTATAAACGGGCAATTGATGACCGGAGATGAAACCTTAGAATAGTGGAGCCTTTATAGGCGATAGGCTATGCAGATGCATGGTTAAAACTCATGAAATAAGGCTCCACTATTCTTACGGTAACTTCTAACCATGCTCGTTCAGCACTGGCGAGGGGGACCATAGAGTTCAATTCATTGGCAAACGGGAACTGATGAGCTAAGACAGTGCAATATTTGTTGAGGTCTAATTTCCCAACACCTTTATTGTCCATCCAATAGCGAATACAGCTATTGCGAACAATTTTAGCTGTTATCATCGCTTCTTCTATTGCTAAATATTGCTTTTGTTTGCCAATTGCCTTGAACTGTAAAACAATCATTAGTATCGACCTTTAACTACTAAAGTAGTCTACACTACACAAAGTAAAATTTCCGGAAATAGAAAAATATTTTTCTTACGGCGCGTCAAGCCGCTGTTAGCCTTCATCCCCGGTGATTAGACAGGGGGTTTTCGGCTTTGGGGGATTTTTATAATTTTTTGGTGCCATGGGTTTCTAATCTCAAATCCCGCTGACTAGTTTGCCTGTGGGAGGGACGCAATCAAAGGTTTACGCAGCCATGGATACAGGGTTTTTCGAAC
>NZ_JAAHHE010000779.1:0-1825 GCF_010692525.1 Moorena sp. SIO3B2 | reverse complement strand
AAGTATCTATGGTAGTCAATATTGCTCAAGGGTCTGCTTCACCTAAGATAGCAGCAAAAAATCAACAAGCTCTCCGGCAAGTGTGGGAAACGATTGAGCCTGATAGCTGTCCCTATCGCTACAATTTCCATATGCACACCATTTACTCTGATGGTCGGCTCAAACCGGAAGAGTTGATTAAGCAGGCAATGACCATTGGTCTCAAGGGACTTGCCATCACCGATCACCACTCCGTTGCTGGTTATCAAGTTGCTCAAGCTTGCATAGAAAAATGGCAGCAGGAGTCATCTTTCTGTGATTCATTACCCCACTTCTGGACTGGTGTCGAAATTACCGCCAACCTCCTTAATGATGACGTTCATATCCTTGGCTATGCTTTTGAGCCAGAACATCCTAGTTTAAAGCGCTATTTCACTGGAACCGCACCGACCGGTAATGATGCTGAGGCTGGTGCAGTGATTGATGCTATCCATCAGGCCGGTGGTTTAGCAGTGTTGGCTCATCCAGCCCGTTACCGCAAGTCAGCAGATGAGTTAATTACTGCTATAGCCAACTTAGGCATTGATGGTGTTGAAACTTACTATGCCTACACTAATCCTGAACCCTGGGAACCTAGTCCAAAACAAACTAAGCTTGTGTTGCAGTTGAGTGCTACCTACAATCTATTTAATACCTGTGGCACTGATACTCATGGGTTAAGCTTGCTCAAGCGTATTTGAAACGGAAATCTATTTTGACTTCTGTGGTTGTAGTTGGTATCACTAAACAACAACTTCAGCCGTAAACTGGTATACATTTAGCGATACATTCACAAGTGTCATCTGAGATATAGTTATCATCTCAGAGGTTGACTGGTTACGGCTGGTTTTTTTTCAAGGCTGCGCTATCTTTGGTAAGAAATTAGCGCCAGATTCCTGGCGTTGTCAACGCTATTCCCTGTTTTAGCGGAGTTCGATATCAGGGATTAGCTAGCTTAGGCCGTGGGAGAAATGCGATGCTCCTTGGCCTTGGCCAAAAGGCCACGCTACGCGAATGGGCCACGCTACGGGAACAGTCACGCTACGGGAACGCAAAAGCAGCAGAATAAAGCATAAAAACTTTCCACTAGACATCTCCAGAAACTCGGTTTTGACCCAGGCAGTGCAAGGGTTTGAGGTTAATTTTTGGAGATGTCTACTGATATAACTGATATATTCGATACATACAATAGTTAATTCATTAACGTCTATTAATTGACTGTTATCCCAGATTGATAAGACTGTTAGGATCAAAACTATGACTCCCTCCAGATTTTGAGTGCATCTCAGTTTTGCCAAAATACCAAAATCATGATACTTAGTAGGGGAAGTATAGTTTAGGAGAACGACCCTAAGATTCTTTATTTACGCTGTGCTTACCTAAATTGGTTCTAGATCTATGAGGTTTTTACAAAGATTAAATGTACCCTCGGAGACTGACAGAATAGGTAGATTATGGATATAGTCGTTATTCTAGCTTATTTTAATTTTTCAAAAAGTAAATCCAGGTATATTGCTCTTGTCAAAGCACTAGCTTACTTAAGGAAGCAAAAAGTTGATATAATCCTGGTTTGTTATGGCTTAGATACTGACAGTATTGTTTCCTCGCAGAATCTGACAATAATCAAGATTCCCTCGGCTTCCGTCATTTGGCAAAAAGAAAGGTTCTATAACGTAGCGTTATCCTATTTGAATGAAAAGCATCAATATGTTGTTTGGGCTGATGCAGATCTCGTTTTTACTAACAAGGGTTGGCAAGAACAATTAAAAGAGAAACTGGAAAGCTACCGACTGGTTCAGATCTTCAA
>NZ_JAAHHE010000778.1:0-1829 GCF_010692525.1 Moorena sp. SIO3B2 | reverse complement strand
GCTGCTTTATGATTTGAAACGGTATTCTGAGGCGATCGCATTCTACAACCAAGTACTGGAAGTGGATGCCAAAGCTGCTTCAATTTGGATTGACCGAGGCACAGCTTTTTATCAACTCGGTCGATATGAAAAAGCAATCACCGATTTTGACAAGGCGATTCAACTTGATGCTCAAAACTCTTTGGCTTGGAAACAGCGAGGATTTGCCCTCTATCGCATCGGTCCCTACGAACATGCGATCGCTTCCTTTAAAAAAGCAGCAAAATACGAGCCTGACGATGTGGAAGTCGCTGGATTACTGACAGTTTTACAAACTTCAGGAGAATCTCAAGGGGAGTTACAAACCTCACAGCAAAGACTTGTTGCAGTTCGCACTGAGATCAGCACGGCTGAAGACAAACTCCTTCTCCTTCGCAGTGAAACCCAGACAGCAACAGCACAGCTTGAATCGTCTCAAGCCCAAGTGCGTCAATCTCAGCAGCAGTTAGTGGCTCTGACAGGCAAAACTCAAACCGCACAATCACAACTAGAATCGTCTCAAGCCCAAGTGCGTCAATCTCAGCAGCAGTTAGTGGCTCTGACAGGCAAAATTCAAACCGCACAATCACAACTAGAATCGTCTCAAGCCCAAGTGCGTCAATCTCAGCAGCAGTTAGTGGCTCTCAGAGGCGAAATTCAAACTATCCAAGAACGGTTTAAATCTTTCAAGGCAGAACGCCAAAGTTTAGAACAGAAACTAGTGGCTGTAGGAAGGGAAATCAAAACTGCCCAAGAACGGCTAGAAGCCTCTCGCCGTGAACAACGAGGCTTAGACCAGAAACTAGTGGCTGTGCGAGGGCAAATTAAAACTTCCCAAGGACGGCTAGAAGCCTCTCGCCGTGAACAACGAGGCTTAGACCAGAAACGAGTAGCTGTGGGAAGGGAAATCAAAACTGCCCAAGAACGGCTAGAAGCCTCTCGCCGTGAACAACGAGGCTTAGACCAGAAACGAGTAGCTGTGGGAAGGGAAATCAAAACCCTACAAAAACAGCGAGATACTTTCCGCAGTGAAGTACATACATCACAAGAGCGTTTAGTTGCTCTTCGAGGAAAAATACGCAGTTTGGAAGAGAACATAAATGTATCTCAGGGAAAACTACGTCAGTTAAACGATAAAAAGCAAGTTGCAGCAGAGAATCTACGTGTTGCTGAAATTCAGTACCGTGGTTTACAAGAAAAGCTGAGTAGATTGGAGGTAGCAATAAGCCGAATCAGGGGTACACAACAGGCATCATACGAAGTCAAACGTTGCCCTCTTGCTAATCAAAGATAAACACGGTTGCGATTAGAACAAGTGGGATTTTTTATCCTATCACGTTCCCTTTCTAATTCGAAATATAAACAACTATGCGTAAGCTATAAGCTTATAGCTTATAGCTGAATTCTCACCAATATCAATTGGCTCAATATCGCTCTAATAAAAGCTCGACTTCCTCCTCCAACTCAAAATCTTTCATTGCTTCCCACTCGGCTTTCCTTACTGCTAGATAGGCTTGAGCCAATTCTACTCCTAAGGCATCCAACAGTATTTGATCACCACTTAAGTTACCAATCGCTTCCCCTAAAGTTGTTGGCAATAACTCAATACCCCTCTGACTACGTTCTAATTCTGTCAAATGTCCTGGATCTACCGCCACGGCTTCTCCCAATTCCAAACTGTTAAGAATTCCATCCAAGCCAGCCGCAATTACTGCTCCCAAGGCTAGATAAGGATTAGAAGAAGCATCAACAGTTTTCAGTTCAAAATTTGTTGGACTCTCACCGTCTGGGTTACTCGGTACCCTGACCGC
>NZ_JAAHHE010000777.1:0-1829 GCF_010692525.1 Moorena sp. SIO3B2 | reverse complement strand
TTAGAGCTGATTTGTAAAGATAATATAAAGGGAACTCAATGACGGGCTGATTAGCCTGTAACCTATATAAGGATTATGAGTTGTACACTACCAAAGTGCGAAGCGATGATTTATGGCTCGCTCATTAGTTTAATGACTCGCCGATTAGCTTCTTAAGCTTTTATTTACAAATCAGCTCTTAGATAGACAGGTTGCTGTTTCGACTCCTAGCTAATAGATCTAGAGCACCTAGAGCACTTTTAATCTAACCTGGGGAGAAGGTCAAAGGACAAGCTGTCCAATTGTTGCACGTTCCTGATCAGCTGTGATTCTTTCACTTAACAGTTAATCACTTTGACTTTTTATGATAAAAAAATTATGGGGTGGTTATTGCCCTATTTAAAGATTAGCCTAACTAATGGGAAAGCGGCAAAAATCCCGCCTCGCTTTCCTCACCAGGAAACTATTGCATGATTGGGATGTCAAGGGAGTTTTTGTGATGAAAGTTACAATCATTGGTGCTGGACCAGCTGGTTCCTTACTTGCTCATTACTTGTTACGTCGCGGTCAATACCAAATCGATATCTATGATAGCCGCCCCGATCCCCGAAAAATATCTTTCTCTAAATACAGAACTTTCCCCCTTCTCCTTTCTGAAAGGGGATTGAACGCTTTAAGGAATATCGGATTAGAGGAAGCGGTAAAATCTCATGGAATCGAAAACACGGGCATGATTAATTATTCAAAAAACAGTAAACCTCAGGAATTAGTAAGGAGAAAACCCATCCTGACTATTGACCGTAATACACTGGTAAATACGCTTTTAGAAAAGCTCGAAGAAAAAGACAAAAATCGACAATTCAACATTTACTTCAATTCCAGATGTATCGGAGTAGATTTTAGACATAAGCGCTTGAAATTTAAAAAAGAAACAGAAGAAGAAATTACTGTTGGCTATGACTTATTGTTCGGAGCAGATGGGGTGCGTTCAGTAGTAAGAACTCACTTTCTAAATACAGAAAGGTTCGAGTTTGAACAAAGTTATCTCCATGAGGTATACAAAACAGTTTACTTATCGCGAATTAATGATAAGTTACGAATTAACTTAGAACCAAACAAGCTACACTCATGGAAATTAGAGGATGGTACGCGATTATTAGCCATGCCTCAGCCCGACAATACCCTAAGTTGTGGTCTTGTTTTTAAGCACAAAAAAAATCAAGTAATGGGTATGTCTAGTAAGTCAGAGGTAAGGGAATTTTTTGAGCATAATTTCCCAGAAGTTGCCAAGCTAATGTCTGAATCTGAAGCCGAAGCTTTTGTCAAAAGACCAGCCTGGAACTTCGTGACAATTCGCTGCAATCGTTATCATCAAGGTGATAGTGTATTGATTATTGGAGATGCTGCCCATGCCGTACCCCCAACTATAGCTCAAGGTTGCAATTCAGCTTTAGAAGATGTAATTGTGTTCGATCGCATTTTGGATGAGTATGATGATGACTATACTAAGGCGATACCACAGTTTACAGCTCGCCGGATACGAGATGCTCATACCTTGAAGAACCTGGCTGAGAACAGTATTCCCATATCTAAACCATTATTCTTACAGTTTGTTTTAAGGCGTAAGTTTGCTAGAACAATGAACCAACTTTTTCCCCAGTTTTTTGCACCATTTTTTTTGGATTTAATAGCCGAAACAACGGTTCCTTATTCAGAAATTTTAAAGTCAGCTAAAGATTGGCTTTCTAAAGTCAAAAAATCAAATCATAAAATTTTAGATAGTAGTTACTAAAAACAAAATTGTTCGGTTGTTCATGTGGTTTGATCTCAAGACAAAATATGCGAATTAC
>NZ_JAAHHE010000776.1:0-1833 GCF_010692525.1 Moorena sp. SIO3B2 | reverse complement strand
GCACGATCACCGAAGCCGTAGGTTTACCCTGTGATCTAGCTATGGTAATGTGTGATCCCGAATGGAAAGTCAAGATGGAGATCGAGATTGTTCTATTTATCCATCGCCCCCATGAAGACTTTTCTGATTTGCTCAGTCGCTGGCGTCATACCCAAGTGTTACTAGACAAAGACTATGAATGGCTAATGCCTCCTGGCTATCAACACATTCTCAGTGATGGCGTAAACCGTATCTATCCCCTGTTTGTGGTGTTCCCAGAGACACCCCAACGGATTCAGCGAGGCTTACTAGGGGCTAGTCTACCATTTGTGCTGCAAACGACCGATGCTATTAGTCTGGAACAGGAGGAAACATCAGACAGCTGCTCCAGCAAAAGTCCACCAGCTTAGTTTAATAATTTGGGGAGATAGGGAGGTGGGGAGTTTGGGAGATGGGGAGATATTTATTAAGGGTAATTATCAGGAAATTATTTTATTATAGCGTTTTTTAGAGCTATAGACAGAAGAGGGCTCGCCCAAAGGTGGTGCGTTACGGGGCGGACTATCCCAACCCGGGCGAAGAAGCGGAAAATCATGGCAAGTCCGCCCCTAACGCACCCTACGCACTGTTCCCTACTCCCTACTCCCTACTCCCTACTCCCTAAAACCAATGACTATTTCACAAACTGCGGCATGACTTCAGCAGCAGTCAATAGACCATAAATCCCCTTGTGATGTAGGGAGACTCCTGCTTTTAGATAGCCAAAGGCGGGACCACAGACATTAGCAGCCATGCTGGTTTCATCACCAAGGGTAAAGGTGTGAGTGGAAATCTTACCCTCAAAGGTGCGACCTGTGATTTGGACATTGGTACTGAGGGGTTTTTTAGGATTGCGGGTATCAACGACACCACCAACAGAAACGCGATCGCGTGAGCAAATTCCTGCTAGTTCCAGCATCACATCATCAGCATGTTCCATATTCTCTAGGCTGATGATGCCTTGGGTTTGATCTAATAAGGCTTCCACTTCAGCATCACTCATGGCTTTGGCTCGTTCTACATCATAACCAGGAAGGTGAGCAATATCTTCTCGAATGGTGGCTCGATAGGCTTCCCAGTTAGCAATCCCTACCCCAAAGGTAATGTTGACACTGTGAATCTCGGCATAGCTTTGAGATGCGATCGCAGCAGCAGCGGTCAATAGTCCTGGTGTAGCACCGCAGCCAGTCATATAGGTAATTCCAGCTGCTTGCAATTCATCTTGCAGTTGCAACAGTTGTTCTACAGCACTAGTGCGCTTGAGAGCATCTACTAACACGCCTTGCCAACCCGATTGAATAAATTGCTTAACCACCGATGCCATAAAGGTATTCGGTAAATTTGGCAGTGCTAGGAAATATCCATCTACTGTCGCGTTTTGGATTAACTCTTCGATACTGTTGCTACTTAAAGTGCCACCTGGTTCTACATAACCCAATGAACCTTGGGATTGGTAGGTCTGGATACAACGCTCAGGATTTAACCCAGCCGCGTCATAAACATAACCTTTCCGGTCAGCTGCTGCTACCCAAAGCATTTCTCCCTTAGGAGCTAAGACTCTGGTAGCGGCTTGACCTAATCCCCCAAAGCCTAAAACCCCTACTCGTATTCGCTCTAATCCATTGGGATTGGAGGTTTTGGGGTTATTTACACCTCTGACTTGCGTTTCACTCATAACTTATAGACTCTTTAGCCGAACTTTAATAATTCATACTTCATACTTCATACTTTGCCCAGTCCCCTAGATTCTCTACATTTTGTTAATATCAGCCGTCAGCCGTCAGCCGTCAGCCGTCAGCCGTCAGCCGTCAGCCG
>NZ_JAAHHE010000775.1:0-1833 GCF_010692525.1 Moorena sp. SIO3B2 | reverse complement strand
CCCTTTTTCCTTTGCCCATTCTGCTTTTACCCGACCTTTAGGTCAGTTGTCTTGCATTCAATTGAGAATTTCCATACAGCATAGTTTCCTACAGCCTATTTTAGGGATTACATCTCTAGAATTCCCGCAAAGCCTACTCAGGTAACACTCAGATCACCTCCAGTTAATCACTTGGTTGATCGAATGGTGTTTGAAAAGTCTGTTTACTACTCGGAAGAGCGAAGCATGATTGACCGACTTATAGCAGAAGTCATTTGTCAGAAGTCATTTGTCAGAAGTCAAACTCTTGCGCTTCTTGATGCAGTCGCTCATGGGGGAAACCCCCAAGACCGCGCTGCATCGCTTACAAAGGGTGTGAGACTTTTGTCATGTCCTAACTGCCCTGGCGACTGCTATATATCAAGTCTGGTTGAATACCCATCAATTTTGGGACCCGGGCGCGGGGCTGACAAGGGTAGGTTTTTTACTTTGGAGATAGGTAATAGGGAATGGGGAATGGGGAATGGGGAATGGGGAATGGGTAATGGGTAATGGGGAATGGGGAATGGGGAATGGGGAATGGCTAATCGGAACCCACCCCTAACCCCGACCAGGAGGGGAAGAGCGGGAGATGGGTCGGTAATCGGTGGAAATTCTGGGAGATTTTCCGACATATTTTCCGAAATTTATTCCCAATGCCAGTACGTACTCGCCCTGCTAGGTAAAAAACCTACCCAAGTGAGGGAGGGTGGGGAGGGTGGGAAGTCTCGGGAGATGGTCAGATGGTCAGATGGTCAGATGGGGGAAATTTTTATTAAGGGTAATTATGCCGACATGATATTACTAGGGTTTTAGCCATTAGGATTTTTCAAAACGGTTTTCTCAAATCAGATTATCAATCATCTCGGGATTATTGATAATGGAGGCCGCTTATTGACATTGATTCAGCAGATTTCCGGTTTTACATACTATCAAAAAACTTTTATCTGTAGTTTGTAATACAAAATAATATGAGGTTACCCTGCAAACTCAATAGGTAAAGATTTATTACGAAAATACTAATTTCTGCGTAAAGTCAAAAGATTATCTTGGGGAATAAATAGGGAGCATCCCACTGCTGTGTGAGCGTGATTATACCGCCCACATATAGCAGAAGTCAGAAGTCAGAAGTCAGAAGTCAGAAGCGGTGCGACCCTGGTGATTTCTAATCACCATCAGAATGCGCACCAAGAGAGTCAAAGTCTTGCGCTTACTTAGGTTTAATACTTTTGTCATGTTCTAACTGCCCTGTCTTGATGCAGTCGCTCATGGGGAGGGGCTGTGTGCGGAACCTGCGTCCGCACCTTGTAAGCCCCGTGGAAACCACGCCAGTTGCTCATGGGGGAGACCCCCAAGACCGCACTGGCTCCCCAAGACCGCGCTGCATCGCTGGCGACTGCTATAAAAAGATATTTTTGCCAAAATGGGATACTCCCAATCACTAGTATTCAAGTTATCTTTATAAGTGCTTGTAGAATAACATGTTCTCCCGCAATCTCGCCTTGATCATCGGTATCAATAACTACACAAACGGCATTTCTCCCCTGAACACTGCCGTAAACGATGCCAAAAAATTAGTGGAAATTCTCCGCAAAAAGCATGATTACGAAGTCTGGGAATGCCTAGACGAAGTGGCAACTCTGTCTAACTTTAACAAATTTTTATCCCATACCTTACCCGAACAAGTTACTGAAAATGACCGCTTATTATTTTACTTTGCTGGTCATGGAGTCGCTCTCAATGGGGATGATGGTCCGGCTGGTTACTTAATTCCTCAAGATGCTTTACTGGGGGATACTAATAGTTATCTGCCCA
>NZ_JAAHHE010000774.1:0-1838 GCF_010692525.1 Moorena sp. SIO3B2 | reverse complement strand
ATGCTCAAAAAAAGAAAGACTCCAGAGTGATGGGTTCTAGAAGACGACATGAAGAGGACAGGGATTGGAACGCGGAAGAGGCGGTCGGGGAATGGGGCAGTAGAATGGCTAATGTGATGCACTCCCTAGAAACGGGACAATACGTGCCCGACACGGGATGGTATGAAATCGGGCTGCAAGCAAAGCTAACTATAGGACAGCCTGGTGATAAATACGAGCAAGAGGCAGATCGAGTAGCGCGTCAGGTAGTACAGCAGATTAATTCTCCACGGATTATTGAAGAGGAAGAGTTGGGTAGGCCAAAACAAGAAATTCAGAGGAAAGGGTTAACAGGTGGAACGTTAGCACCTCAAAATTTTGAAGGTTCCATAAAGGAAGCAAGAGGAAGGGGAAAGCCACTGTCCGACAAGATAAGAAAACCGCTAGAGCAGGCGATGGGGGCGGATTTTAGTGGGGTGCGGGTGCATACGGATGCTCAGTCGGATCAGTTGAATCAGTCGATACAGGCGAAGGCGTTTACGACGGGGCAGGATGTGTTTTTTAGGCAGGGAGCGTATCAGCCTAAGAGTAGGGGGGGGCAGGAGTTGATAGCCCATGAGTTGACCCATGTGGTGCAGCAGACAAGTAGTAGTGGTGTAAGACAGAGAAAGGAACAAATCAGGCCATGGGAAACGAAAAACATGTATCCAGCGCACAGCCAAAGCAGGCAAGATTTAGCAATCCATTGGTACAAACCCGCCGAAAGCAATGAACGATGTCCCGAAATCAATAGAGAGGGAGAAGCACCGGCACGACAATCTTACTATAGGGATACAGCAAATGTTGGATACAACCCCCCAACATCATCATCCAAGCAGTACTTAGACCCCAAGAATGCCCAGATCGGTGTAATCCAAGGGATGTTTAGAGGGGGGCGTGTATTGAGGGAGGCGATTGGAAATGTAGGTAAAACAGCCATGGGATTCATGAGCAGACATGTAAGTTTACCAGGAAAAACGGCGCAGCAGCACACGGATAATCGAGATAATATCAGTGGATCATATAATACAGTATTCTCATCTGAGGAATATACCAACCTGTTGAGAATTGTTGAGAGAACGGATCGTTCCGAAATAGTTGAATATCCGGTGAATAAAATGAATATATTATGCGTAAAAGATGTACAGTTTACGCAGGTACATAAAAGCAACCCAACTTTAACGAAAAACGGTAAAGGCACAGTGTGGTTAAAAATGGATAAGGATAATGATGGAAAGCCTATGATCTTTGGTGTAGGAAATGCTAAGCTCGATTAGAACAGATAGATGCTGATGGCTTGAAAGGGAAGGATTACATCGCCATTGGGGCGGAAAGGTACCAGATCTTGTAGGGTGGGCAAATGGACATGACACAAAGATGAAATTGCCAAACCTACATAATTTGCCCACCCTACTGTCGTGGCCAGCATAAAATAGTGCATAGATTTTTGAGTAAAAGCCTTGAAAAATCGGAATCGTACCATTTTTCATTAAGCTTCATTTAAGGCTTGCCACGCCTCGACATGAATCTTGACAAGACAATCGGTTATACATATAATATATGTATGACCTTGGAATATGATCCCAGTAAAGCAAAAACCAATTGGCAAAAGCATGGTGTTTCGTTTGCGGAAGCTGAAATGGTGTTTTTCGATCCCCTTGCCATTCATGACATTGATCCAGATTCGATTACCGAAGAACGTTTCATCGAGCGCGGGAATAGGAAACTCTGGATTACCATTGGTCGTTGTATATACCATGCGCGGTGAGGTGATTCGACTAATTTCTGCTCGTCGCGCCACAAAACAGGAGACAAAAGCT
>NZ_JAAHHE010000773.1:0-1840 GCF_010692525.1 Moorena sp. SIO3B2 | reverse complement strand
ATGCTCAAAAAAAGAAAGACTCCAGAGTGATGGGTTCTAGAAGACGACATGAAGAGGACAGGGATTGGAACGCGGAAGAGGCGGTCGGGGAATGGGGCAGTAGAATGGCTAATGTGATGCACTCCCTGGAAACGGGACAATACGTGCCCGACACAGAAGGTCGAGAAATGGGGCTGCAAGCCAAGCTAACTATAGGACAGCCTGGTGATAAATACGAGCAAGAGGCAGATCGAGTAGCGCGTCAGGTAGTACAGCAGATTAATTCTCCACAGATGGGTACTATTGAGGGGGAAGAGATGCGTACGCCTCAACACGAAATACAGAGGAAAGCGTTAACAGGAGGAACGTTAGCACCACAAAATTTGGAAGGTTCCATAAAGGAAGCAAGAGGAAGGGGAAAACCACTGGAAGAAAGGATAAGAATTCCGCTTGAGCAGGCGATGGGGGCGGATTTTAGTGGGGTGCGGGTGCATACGGATGCTCAGTCAGACTTGATGAATAAGTCGATTCAGGCGAAGGCGTTTACGACGGGGCAGGATGTGTTTTTTAGGCAGGGAGAGTATCAGCCAGGAACTCGGGGGGGGCAGGAGTTGATTGCCCATGAGTTGACCCATGTGCAGCAACAGCGGAGGCTTGGAAGCCCATATGGTCCGAGATATATTAGAGATGCTCAGGGAAATAGAAAGACCGGAGGTGGAGGGGGGAAGGAAAAACAGGAAAAGAAAATGATTGAAATGCAGAGCAATGGAAAGGGAGTTTATCGTGACAATATTGGTTTAATAGAAACGGGTGGGCGGGTGAAGCTGTCAAGAATGTTGGCAGCGAATAGAGCCTTGTTGGGTGCTGGGGCTAGGATTGGTTTGAAGACAGTCAAGGGAACATTGACTGGTCATAGTGGTTCTTCAGACGATGTCGACAAAAATTTAATCAGGGACGAGACCCAAGTGGCCATGTATAATATACTCAAAAGTTATAAAAAGCCTATGACCGGGGAAGATGGAAAAACCTATGTGCGCGATGGCACGGACTGCGCGGAGCCACACGCTTATTCTCAATATGTAAAAGCCATCCCGGAACTGGTAAAATTTTATGCAGAAAAAGGTTGGAATATTGAAGAGATACGCAGCAAATTAATAGACGTACAATACGACGAAAAGGCCGCATATAAGGGCGAGAAGGCCCATGAACTTCCATATTGCCATGTATGTCAGAATTGGATAAATAAGGATGGAAAAGTGAAAGGAGTGATGAGACAGCTACTACTTCAGTCAATCGATAGGGAGTACGAGAGCTGGTTGACTGACAAAAGTTGACAAGCGAAGCCCTGAAACTCTCTATAGACAAGGGTTCTAGGGCTTACAGAAAATGCACTTATGCGTTGATCGTTTTGGGCTTCAGATTTTCAGCTTGATAATTTGCCTTCAAGCCTTGCAACTATTGGGTTTCGTCGGGTTCGCTCGGAGAGTGCTGAAACCCTTATTGAGCAGTCGATCTCAAGTGTTTTGTCAGTCAACCAGGTACGAGAGTGTCACAAAGAAGCCCACCCAGCCATCCCCCTGACCGCAGTGCGATCGCAGATCTTGTAGGGTGGGCAAATGGTCAGGATTCCCGAATAAAATGCCAAACTATCATAATTTGCCCACCCTACCCGACTACCCTACGGAATGCGATCACCTATATTGTTGGTTGGGTTAAAGCAAAGTGTTCGCTCTTGTAGGGTGGGCAAATGGACATGATTGATGAGTGCGATTCGTTGGTTAGAAACCTTACCTTACAAAGGATTGGGGAAATAACCGCTAGGACAGATAACTGAACCTAGACAACTTGATAACCATGGAGG
>NZ_JAAHHE010000772.1:0-1849 GCF_010692525.1 Moorena sp. SIO3B2 | reverse complement strand
ACCTCAGCCAACGGTTTCCCCTCAAAGAAGCTGCTGCTGCTCACAACGCTATCGAAGCCGGTTCTATGACAGGTAAGGTAGCACTAATTATCCATTGAACCTCCCCACCCGCCTCAGGGATGGGGATTCCCAGGCACAGCAACTAAGTCACTGTTAACTCCATGGGCGTAACTTTCCCCCGCACCGGAGGTAGCTGAGTTTGAAGTTACCGTAAGAACAAGGCAGCCTTTATAGTTAAAGGGTTATGGGTAAAAGGTTCTAGGTTGTTGTAATAAGGCTGCCTTGTTCTAAGGCGCGCGTCTTGTGGGGTCAATTCCCAGTTTTTTGAGACCCCGAATTTTTATATTTACTGCACCATTTACATCTGCGTCGTTGTAATGACCACAGTTAGTGCAAAGGAATTTTTCTTTTTTTCTGTTCTCTTTACTCGTGTGGTGACATTTTGGACAGCTTTGAGACGTATGCTTGGGATTTATTTTGATTACTGGAATACCTGACTTTGCAGCCACGGCCTCAATCTTATTGACCAATTCTCCCCAAGCTGCATTAGATATTGAACGATTTAAGCCTCTTTTTGCGGATTGTCCATTGCGTTCGCGTAGCGTCGGCTTTGCCGAATCGTACCCACCATTTTCATTGGGTTTAGGCTTGCAACGAGACTTCATCGCTCTGATGTTTAAATCTTCAAAGATTAGAGCGTCTGCACCATCTACTAACTTATTGGCAGTCTCCCAATGGTAGGCATTACGATTATTAGTAATGCGTTCATGGAGAGATGCCACCTTGGAGTAGGACCTGCTTCTATTCTTAGACCCTTTCTTTTTTCTGCTGGCAGCTCTTTGTCTTAGCTTCAGACGCCTTTCTCTACGCTTAAAAGACTTTGTCCGTGCCGGGTTAGCTATCATTTTCCCAGTGGAAATGCTGATTAGCTTTTTAATCCCCAAGTCACAACCTTTAACTCGCTCAGGATTAATCTCATCCCTGGCTTTTAATGGAGGGACTGGAATTGACTTGTCTTCAATCTGAAGACTTACGAACCATCCACGAGCTTTACGCCGAACAGTGACAGATTTAACATTAAACCCTTCGGGAATTGGACGAGAATTAAAGAAACCCATCCATCCGATACCTGGCAAGTAAATCCGATTCCCATCTACCTTGACCTGCCCAGGGGAATATTTAAAACTTCTGAATCTAGATATTCTCTTAGGCTTAGGATATCCAGATTCGCCTTTGAATAACTTAGAAAAAGCCACATCCAACTGTCTTAGCGCCTGTTGCAAAACAGTTGAGTTAATAGTCTTGTACCAAGGTCTCTCCTTTTTAAGGATTGGCAAATTTGAACTTTGAGCTTCGTAAGCAGTTCTTCTAGGGTTCTTTTTATTACTCTTCCATGGGTAACCAACAGAGTGAGATTTGCTAACCGAACAGGTCAACGGGCACACTTCACTCTTACTTTTTAGATCACAGTAATTGCCTAACCTAGGAGCTTTAGCTTGATCAAAAGATTCAATTCTATCTCTAAGTAAGTAATTATACTGCGATCGCAACATATCCAACCACCTATTCATTGTGGCTTTTTGTTGTCGGCTTGGCTTGAGTTTGTACCTGTACCCGAACTGCATTGTTTCGACCTATTTATCCATGCTATATTAATTATAGCTTTTAGGAATGCTGATGTCTTGAACATGGGAAAAAGAACTGGACGCCCTCCAATACACGGAGAAGCGAAAAAATCACATACCGTTAGAACTACAGATGCTGCCTGGGACGGCCTAAAAGAGATGGCAGACAGGGCAGGTCTAACACTATCTGAGTATTTGGAAGCTTTGGGGAAGACTGGCTTACT
>NZ_JAAHHE010000771.1:0-1851 GCF_010692525.1 Moorena sp. SIO3B2 | reverse complement strand
TAAGCATTTAGCAGTCAGCAGTCAGCAGTCAGCTTAAAATCAACCTCGTTCCCGGGTGTAGTAATTAGTAAGTCCAGTAGGATGGGTTAGTGATAGCGTAACCCATCATTAATTGACGGTTAGTCTGCTAAGCACAAAAGTGCTGGAGTTCTTGAGGTTGCTTGGTTTCCTAAGCATTTATCACAGCAAATGCTCTGGGGGGTGGAGGCGATCGGTCTTCCCGAAAGTTGGTGACGTATTCCTAGTCTCAAGGAGAGGTTTTTGTCTGCTGAAGTTGAGGGGGTTTTGTGGTCTTGCTCGATACCATAAATTTGGTATGCTCAAAACACTCGATCTTTCTAGTTTATGAGTGGCATCGATCGTGAGATTTTTCTGGATTCTAGACACATTGCCAAGCATCTACCTGGCACACCACAAGTACAGCGGTTACTCAGGCGAGGCCGATCGGCTCATGTTTTTAACAATCAAGCCACAATGGAAAGAGTTGCTCAAGCCATCATAGAGACAGGAGAGTTTACCGGAATTATACGAGGATATGAGCGTTACGGTTTGTTCTTCGCTGATTCAATTGGTTACAGAATCAGCCCCGATGGTGGCCCAAGCACTCCCTTGTTTTATGGAGAGGTGAAGATTGATGGAAAAAACCAATACCATGTTATTCCCCGTACTCGACCCAGCCAATAGTGAGTGGGATTTCGCTGAAGTTTGGATTGACCCCATGCTATCCCCTCCCTACATCCTGCTGTTACTGGGTAATTCATCAGGTAGTTGTTGTGTGTACGATCCTGCTGAGAATTACAAGGTTGTGTTTACTGGAGCAACCTATGATGAAACCCAAACTTGGCTGTTAGAAGATGAATACGAGCCAATCGAAGGGCGACTTTCAGCATCGGAGTTATAAAGATTCTTGGTCATTCCAAATTCGCGGGTTTCACGATTCGAGCTTGGATCGTAAGCCCCTCGTCAAGCTCACAATCTTGATTTATCCGTCTTTTGTTGTATTGCACTACGCATTAAGGTGTTTGACATTGATACAAGCAGCACAAGCTGTTATAGTAAACTCTTGCCTTTTGCCTTTTGCCTTTTGCCCTTGCGCGTAGCGCTATATCAGGCTAATTTCAAGCTGCTGACTTCCCTTGTTAAGCAGCAGCCCCAGACCTCAAATCCTTCACATAATCATTACCCTAAAAACCAATCCAAATTTCGGCCAATCAACAATTCTGTCTTCTCAGCATGATGAGTGTTTTTCATAGCAATAGGTTGTACAGCAAATTCATAGCGAATTGCTATATCCCTGGTCTCTTCTACATTGTCATAGCTCATCAAAAAATCGCCTTCCAATTTGCTAGCAAGTTTAAAGACAGCTTCATGATCAACTGCTGAATATCGATAGAGCCTGCGCCCAGCTTTTAGATAAGGTGGATCAATGAAATAAATAGCATCGTTGCGGTCATAATTTTGCTCACAAACCTCAAACCCATCCCCGGCAATAAATTCAATTTTTGTCCTGATTTTATCAATGGAAAGTATACGCTTTTTCAAGGTTTCAGGATACCAGCGTGAGGTGATTCCTTTACCATTTTCCCCATTTTTCATAAAGCTAGCACCATCAGCCAGAATTCCACCACGATTAACGCGATTTTTCACTACTGTTGCGAAAGCCAAAGATTCAAGAGATTCATTAGCAGAATCAATCGCTTGCTTGGCACTCTGTGGAGTTAGATGAAAGTTGACAATAGTTTCCGCTAGCCATTCGGCACCACCACCTAAAATGACCTGCCACACAGCAGCAACCCCTTCATCTTTTTCTACCATAGTCACTCTACCTACTAAATTCTCGAAAGCAGCAGA
>NZ_JAAHHE010000770.1:0-1852 GCF_010692525.1 Moorena sp. SIO3B2 | reverse complement strand
AGATGTTGCGCCAAATACTACTGTAAATACTACTGTCAGGGAAACAAATCTTGATTTTAAGACAGAATTAGAGGCAGTTCCTGCTAACCAACGTCGGGATTTATTAGTAGAGCGCGTTCGTACCCAAGTTGCTAAAACCTTAGGATTAAGTTTTCCAGATCAAATAGAACTGGGGCAAAGGTTAATTGATTTGGGTCTGGATTCTCTAATGGCAGTTCAGTTGAGGAATCATCTACAATCCAGCGTGGGCTGCTCTCTACGTTCAACTCTACTATTTGACTATCCAACCATAGAGGCAATGGTTGATTATTTATCCCAAGAACTTCTTGCGGATCTCGGTTCGCCAAGCAAAAAGACCCAAAATAACTCCACTGGAACCGAGTCCTTCCTTTCTACCTTAGTGCCCATTCAGCCCGAGGGTTCCAAGCCTCCTTTATTCTTGGTTTCCGGAATTCTTGGCAATGTCTTTGACTTCCAGCAGTTGGCACGTCATCTAGGTTCCGAACAACCGTTATATGGTTTGCGTACCCTCGGTCTTGAAGAAGACTTGCAACCTTATACTTGCATGGCAGATATAGCTGCCCACCATATTAAAGCTGTACAAACAGTTCAACCCAACGGACCCTATCTACTAGGTGGTCATTCTTTCGGGGGGAAAGTCGCGTTTGAGATGGCTCAACAGCTATTGAGTCAGGGGCAGGAAGTGTCTTTGCTGACCATTGTCGATGTCCAAGTAGAAATTCCTGAACCAGAGAAAGACGTAGTTAATTGGGATAATGCCAAATTCATAACTGAGTTAGCGACTATCTATGGAGGCCTTTTAGGTCAAAACCTGGATATTTCCCGCGAAGCACTCCAGTTTCTTAGTTCGGAAGAACAGCTAAACTACTTTCTGGAACGATTGAAAAACGCTGGTCAGATGTTGAGTAAAACTGACCTGAGTCGAATCTTTGAGGTTTACAAAGCTAACACTCAAGCAATTGCTAGCTATCAACCTCAGGAGATTGATGGAACTCCGATTACCTTCTTCCGAGCCAGTGAATTTGGGGCTGTAGGGGATTATTTACCTAATCAGTTAACTACTCTAAAAGATCAAACCTGGGGCTGGGATCAACTTTCTGCTCAACCCTTAGAATTTCATGTTGTCCCAGGGAACCATTTCTCTATGGTAACCGAACCCAATATTTCAGTTTTAGTTCAACAGCTACAATACTGCCTAGATAAAGCAAAGGCAAGAGTAGGTTAGTGTTTTCTATTGCCCTGCCTCAGCTAGGCTTTGCCTAGCTGAAGATTTCACCTCAAATTGGGAGCTTAAGCAAGATGCTTGTTAACAAAGATAGTATCGGAAAAAACATGAGTAAAACAGACAAAGTTAAGTGGGTCTATAGTTCCGAGAATAATCAGGAATTAATTGAACGCTATGACATCTGGGCCAAAGACTACGAGCAAGACCTAGATGATGCATTTGGCTATGTCGGACCAGAGCCTGCAGCAGAGGTATTGGTCAATTATGTTTCCAAAGATGCCAAGATTTTAGATGCCGGAGCAGGTACAGGCTTGGTTGGGCAGTTTCTTAACCAGCGCGGTTACCATCACCTAGAGGCGATGGACATATCCTCAGGCATGCTAGAGGAAGCTCGGAAAAAGAATGTTTACACCAGTTTCCACCAACAAGTTTTGGGTGAACCCTTGGATTTTCCCTCAGCCACCTTTGATGCCATCATCAGTGTTGGGGTTTTTACCTATGGACATGTCAAAAGTAACGCATTTGACGAACTGATTCGTATTACCAAGCCAGGGGGATACATTGTTGTTAGTATGCCTACCGATCTGTCTGAGAGTAACGAGTTCA
>NZ_JAAHHE010000077.1:24161-26099 GCF_010692525.1 Moorena sp. SIO3B2 | reverse complement strand
GCTCCAACCAAGAGTAATGTTTTTGCTTCGCATAATAAGTTGCACAATTCCCTAGGCTATTAGCATTCTCGCATTGGAACAACCAAAAGGCTTTTTCCTCCTCTGAAAAACTAGCTTTGACTGGAATGGTCTTGTACACTTGTCATCACCTCCTTGTTTTTTTATATACTCTTAGTAGAGAGGTTGGTTCTGAAGATGTCAACAATAAATGAGTGGAAAACCAGAAAAAGAATGCGGGGAGTACCCGTACATCATTATGAATTGAAGAAGCCCCATACCGTTTGGCTAACTGGGACTACTTGGAAGTGGCTTCAATTATCAGCTAGAGAATCAAATACCAGTGTGGGAGAACTTGTATAAAAAATTATTAGATCTGAAATAAAGAAAGACGCTTAGAGACACGACTGGGTCAACCCAGTCTCTCTGTTTCACCCTCGGTCTAAAGACACAAGGCTCTCACATTTCAAGAAGTTTTGGTAGACCACAGCGCTGGTGAGTAGGCGCAGAGACTTAACATTAGGCATCGGGAAACTATTGCTATTCTCGCCAGTTTTTTTCTTAGATGCCACCATGCTCAAGGTCTGGCGCTCTTTAAATGAGCGATAATTTTCTACGCTGAACTCAACTAGCATCACTAGGGTCTCCCATGCTGACTTAGGGATTATCCATTAACTTTCGTCAATGGTAAACAATGGTAAAGGAATGATTTAGTTGATTATAGGAAGCTAGTTAGTAGAATGCGATCGCATTCGTTCCTAGTAATACCAATTACACAAAATATTGGTACACCTTAATCCCCTATATCACCGCCTTACATTATCAGTTTATCACCTTATGACCTAATTCCCGTATCCTCTGTAGCAAAAAGAAATAAAATTGTTATCATTTAGGTTGTAGGGTGGGCAAAAACAGTTTATTTTTTTTTAGTATTAATGATTATCTTAATTTGCCCACCCTACTTGAATTGGTATTTATTTGACTTTTATGGTGGACAAAAACTGTTGGATTATTCTGAATACTCTAGATTATCTTACTTTGCCCACCCTACTTGAATTGGTATTTATTTGACTTTTATGGTGGGCAAAAACTGTTGGATTATTCTGAATACTCTAGATTATCTTACTTTGCCCACCCTACTTGAATTCCTAAAAAGGAAGCTCATCATCCATTCCTATTCTCAGTTTATTCCCTGATTTGTTAGGTAATTCAATCACACCCGCTATCAACTTCCAACAAGGATCATCATCTTTTTTCCAATAATCAGGTCGCCAAGGCATGCTGAGACTAACCGTAACCAAACACTGATTTTGTGGTCGATAGCCTAACTCTAAATGCCTAACAAATACGGGGTCAGTAATCGTAGCAGTCAATTCTTGTCCACAATCTGTTACCAGTGAACCTTCCCATTTTTCTACACCCTTATCTCTGACACCAATAGGTTGAACCAAGAACTCCACAGCTTTCACCAGTTGTAGTGTACAGCGTTGCTCTACCGGTAATGACTGCAAGAAATTCACGGTTACATAGCGCTCATTATTATGGAGAATGTATTTTTCCCGGCTGCAAAACTTATTGAGATATCCAGCGGGAACTTGTCCTACTCGTCGCCATTGTCCTGGTAATACCAAAAGATTTTCATACTCAAAGCCAAAGTCGGGTCCAGTTTTAGCCAAAGGAATATCTAAAATATCCAGTAAAGTTGGTTCCCTTCCCGCAATCTGACGCATTGGTTTCGGAATGCGACCATCCGGTAAATCAGATACAGGACGAATCCATTGACGTTTAAGGGAATTAATTCCAGCGATACATCTCTCGCCACGCTTCCAGGAGTTAGCCAAGCAAATAATCTGAGTCATGCTGCTATCTAATCCCAAGTAAGGTTAGTTTAGACGTAAGCATTCAGCGGTCAGCGGTCAGTGGTCAGTGGTCAGCGGTCAG
>NZ_JAAHHE010000077.1:0-23783 GCF_010692525.1 Moorena sp. SIO3B2 | reverse complement strand
TTTATAGTTCCCAATTTTTGACTCAGATATTCTGCTACTAAACGGCGATGACAGTTATGGGGAGTAGGTTCACTACACAGCAAACAGCTACCATCTAATAAATCTGGTGATACTGTCTTTTCGATTTCACGCTCTGTAATTAATTGTAAGAACTGTTTTTCGTAGGTTTCCCAATCGCCATTATTTTTTTTATAGGTATTTAGGATATCCTTGGTCGGAGCCAATTCTAGACGATGTATATAGTCAATATTCCCAATTTGCTGCAAAAAGTATTCAAAATCCGTCTTTTTTGTGAAACCAGCTAATTGAGATTTATTATTCAGTCTCGTATCGATAACTCGTCTTACTCCAGCATTAATCAGAAGCTCAAAGAACTGTTGAGCACTCTTTTTAGTAAACCCAATTGTAAATAAATTAATAGTTTTATTCATAGTCAGGGTCTTGATAAGGCAAGCTATCAGCTATCAGCTCTCAGCTCTCAGCTATCAGCTCTCAGCTATCAGCTATAGCGCTATGCCCACCCTACGAAAGGTTTATTTCAAGCATTAGGCTGACCACTGACTGCTGACTGCTGACTGCTTACTTGATAAGCAATAGTATCCCCTTGCCTATGATAAACTTCCTTAAGTCTATCCTCCCGAGAGCAATTCTCCCACTTATCCATAGATGTCGGGTCATCAAATAGGGAAAGTTGCTTCGGTTGATTGATTTGGGAATCATTTAACCCATGAGAGCTGAGCAGCCTTTCTTCTAAATCCTGATGGGACTCTAAGCTGCCATCATTGAGAATATGATTAATCTCTAACCCGGATTTCACTAAATGTTGGCAGACTAAAATTGTCCGATGGCAAGTGATCGGGTCTTTTTCAGCACACATCAAGGCAATTTGGTAAGTTTCAGCCCCTTGAATTACCCGTTTAAGACCCGCTGAAAACAGGTCAGTGGCCGCAATTTTTTCATATAACGCTTTACCACCAACATAACAACTGAGATCAGCCGGTCTTGCCCCCAACTCCTTACCAAGAAACACATAGCGAATTCCTGCCGACAATAGTTCAGCCTTGAGGGGGGCTTGACTAAAATGAGGTAAGTAACGGCTGTAAGGATGCGATCGCACATCAGCCACCGCCGTAATTTCGTGCTGCTTCAGTAAAGCAATAAAATCTTCAATACTGAGATTAGAATGACCAATAGTGAATAATTTACCAGTATTACTACCAGTATTACTAATTTTACTAATCATCCCCAAAAAGCTCCATTATTGCCATTATTTGTGTCCTTTTATGTCATCAAATAAATATCACTTGATCCGTTTTACTAAGGTAAACTATGCTCAAATTATAGCAATTATAATCATAAGTGAGGTACACAGTATTTTTCCCGATTCCCGATTCCCGATTCCCGATTCCCGATTCCCTGCTCCCTAAAACCCATAACTTTGTACCTGACCGAATTTAAAACCGCTGTAAGCATTAGGCTGACAGCTGACCACTGACAGCTGAATGCTTACTCCAATTCAAGTTAATTAGGTTTAGGATTAGGCGATTCCACTGGTATAAATGGAGTAACCTCAACTCTCACTTTAAAGGGTTTACCTAGCTTAATATTAACCGA
This sequence comes from Moorena sp. SIO3B2, assembly GCF_010692525.1. NCBI lineage: Bacteria > Bacillati > Cyanobacteriota > Cyanophyceae > Coleofasciculales > Coleofasciculaceae > Moorena > Moorena sp. SIO3B2. The sequence goes on along the minus strand of NZ_JAAHHE010000077.1, from coordinate 22,169 downwards.
ATCCTCAAACCTCTGTACCTGTTCCGATGTAATCGGTTTTGTTGAACGGATATCCATTTCGATAGAAGGAGGATTAGTTTTCCGATTGATCTTCCAAGTAGAAACTTCTGTTATACCTGGTTTGTTAAACACTCGACTCTTATTAATCAATTCCTGAACTGGCTCCTCAACTCTTCCTTGCTCAAGCACGTCCCAAAAGGTAAGTCCTAGGGGCACGACTAATACAGCAATCAGCACTAACGAGAATCCCCAGTTTAAAGACCGGCTGAGTTCAGTACTCTGAGCATACCCGCTAAAGACATAGACGATCATGCAAGCTAGGTTAATCCCAATCAGGTTAGTAATATAGAGGAGAAATGCGCCCTGACTATAGGCCCATTCTCCCTGGGATAGGGTTAACCCAACGACACAAAGGGGAGGCATGAGGGCTACTGCAATTGCTGTCCCTGGTACCGCATCTTCTAAAGACGGACGAATTTTAGAGAAACCACTAATTCCCCCGGCCACGATCGCAACTAGTAAATCAATCAGATTAGGTTGAGTTCTTGCTAAAACTTGGGCTCCAAATTCAGGGAATCCGATAACTGTACCAACTAACCAAGAACAACTTATCCCCAGTAGGGTGCCTACAGCAATAGAAACAAAACTACGCCGTAACAGTTGCCAATCTCCTTCCAAGGTAGCAAAGGACAATCCTCTTAAAGGCAACATCAGAGGAGCAATAATCATCGCTCCAATAATCACCGCAGCACTGTCGAGCACTAGTCCAAATGTAGCAATTAAGCAAGAGCTAATGATTAAGACTAAGAAATTGAGGGTAAGTTCTGATTCCTCAAACAGAGAATTCCTTACCATCATAATTGGAATTGCCTTTAAGCCAAAGTTCCTGACAAGATTCCAGGTTTTGGAGACTCTAGTTTTAGTCTTTTGATTCTTTTGATTCTTTTGGTTTTCCTTTTCCATAGATAATAGACGATGCTCCCGACTATTGAGCTAAATTATCTTTTACCAACAGGTATTGACAATTGACACTAAGTAAGGTAAAATTAACGACTTCACAATCTGACTGGTAGATCGGATAATCATTAGATAACCTTACTCCTCCTACCAGTCATTACTATTAAATGAGACGATTGTCAATGAATTCTATTTTTTCACTAATTCAACAGTTATTGATCAATTGGCTACTAATCTTAATAACTGGATCGGTAACCCTTAGTGCTCTAAGCTATGTGGGTGAGTTAATCAGCGCAATTTACCGGTTGATGTCCGGATCTGAGGCTCTCAACTGTTGGCACGAGTGCAGGCACAAGCAGAAGCGATCGCAAGCACTGGCTTCGGCTTAGTAGTTGGTACCTTTAACTGGTTTGTAGACTTAATCTTAATTTTACTGATCTGATTTTATCTCTCTTCTGTGACTCTAGGCAGAAGAGAGATAATAAGTTCACAAATATAGCAGTCGAAGTAAAGATTAACACATATTTCTGTTCCCTATTCCCTATTCCCTGTTCCCTTTAAACCGAAATACTATGTCGTAAACTATACTTCTCTTGCTATAACGTCACAATCCCAGAGCCGAGCGAGTGGCAGGTCCGACAATCCCATCTACTGTTAAATCCTTGAGCTTCTGGAATTCCTTAACAGCTTCCTCAGTAGCCGGACCAAAAACGCCATCTACTTCGACAGTAATAGTTGCTTTAACTAAAGCTTCCTGAAGTTCGCGAACATCATCACCTTCGAGATAAGGTTTAGTCAGGCTGAGTCTTCTCTCTGGAAGAGATTCGTTAGTTTTTCCAAAGCCAACTATGGGGGCTTGATTCAGTCGCGCTTCAGTATTTGGTCCGAAAATCCCATCTTCAGCAATGGGTTTGTCCGGATTATATTGGTTCCAGAGTCGCTGAAACGCTTTTATAGCAAGACGACCTAGGTCTCGTCTTGCTCTGCGCGTATAGTTAAAGTGAGGCTCGTCTCCAGGTCCAAACCACTTCCACCCTTCCCGCTCTAGATAGGGTCTCCAGCCTTGGTGGTCATTGATATCTATTGCTAAACCACGTTGGTGATCACTTTTACCAGGAGGGGCCACCAAACGAATACCACACCGTCTAACTTTACCATGATTGAATAGCATTAGTTGCTGAGCAATAGTTCGGTAACCAGAATTTACCGAAAGGGTGCGACCACGAGCCTTAATTGCCCGTGCCAGGGACTGCTGAGCTGCTGCCTGAAGGAAAGGGTGAACTGCTGGACCATTAGCCACATCTAGGTCGGCAAAACTCACCAAGCTATTGGGTGCAATGCTTTCATTTCATCAATCAGCTGCTGGTCTAGTCCCCGGAGAACAGAAGTAGAGCAGCCAGGAGCCTGTCGAACAGTAGTTAATCGATTTTTTGCGATCGCTTGTGTCTGGATCAGGGTTTCAAGTTGATTATCTATCAGGTTAATTTGGTGACAATCTTCACAAAAATCGGTTTGTTCTGATTCGAGATTGCTTTCGAGAGTGCTATAGTCTTTCATAACTATAAATTTAGGATATATACCTAACTCAATGGTTTACTTTAGTTGCTTTCCCTGAAATCTTGCACCACTGTCACTAGCCGTAGCTTCGGCAATATAGCGCTACGCGCAAGCTCCGCGAACAGCCGTCAGTGATCAGCCGTCAGCTTATTTTATTCAAAAGCAGCTCAAGTATTTTGCGCTATGGGCATAAACTTTTCCCGTAGTCTGGCCACATGCCTTGGCCAAAGGCCACGCTACGCGAATGGCTGATAGCTGATAGCTGATAGCTAATAGCTGAAGGGTATATTAAGTTATCCCTAGCTTAATCTTAGAGTGGAATAATTGCCCACCCTAACTATTTAGGTGCAATAATATTTCAGTGCTATTTTGATTATGAGCAATACAATAATCCTTTGACAGTACCCTTTGGGGTACTTTTATCGAACGAATTTGTGATTAGATTTGATATAATTAAAGGTTAGGCCAGATGTGTTGAACAGGCAAAAGGGAATAGGACAGAAGTAGTTTTCGAGATGTAACGGTTTGTGTCTAGGTTAAGTATAATCCCGAATCGTGATTATTTACTAATGACTCATTAATACAGCGTTGCTTAATAATGGAATGATTTTAAGAGTGAGGTCGAATGGGCATCTTGCGTGAAACTGGCATCTTGCCAGTTTCATGCTTATTTTCGAGCGGGCAGGATGCCCACTCTACTCCTATTCAAAAAAAGATTCAGCAACGTCACTCATACTAAACAAATGGTTACTTTTTTATTCAAAAGCTGTATGAAAGCGATCGCACCATTACAAACTGCCGCGATCGCTTTCTTATTTGTCATATATTCATATTAGACTATGGATGACGTTTGTTCTTAATATATTTCCCTTAAAAATCTGTTTTATAAACTACTGGTAGGTCGATTTTTATAAATGGATAATCACCAAAGTAGGGTAAAGATTCCAAAAGAGTAAGATCAAGGACTGCGATTGTCTTCAGTATCAGCGAGCTGATCACGTTCCTCTGTAACTGCCCCAGACTCAGAGGTCGGTGGCTGAATTTTTTCTTCCAGTGGACTAGAAGTTAACTGGGGCAAAAGCATCAACATGACAATACCAATAGTCAGAATAAATTCCACAAGTTTCGTTCCTAATTGCACAGCGAAAATTAGGCGTTGAGAGTTATCTGCTATCGATATACTCGAACTCAGGAATTGCTGCAGTAAATTTTGAGGCGGTCTGGCAGGGTCAGAGTGCATGAGAGCAAGAGCAAGAGTAACTATTTGATCAACCTTTTCCTTGGGAAACAAAACCTCAACAGTTATCTCAGTTAATTCAAACCACAAAATCCTTTTGTGCTCTACGCAATAAATGATCAAATCTCCCGTAGACAGCTGGAAATGATAGCAGTTAGGTCTATGGAAATTGGGTACTGGCCTCTCTCCTACTATGTTTTCGCCCTTGCGCAACCTATCTAAAAAGTTTCGATAGGCGGTGTAGGACTGAGGAGGTAAATGACTTCTGACGCAGCGGACTTGTTCTGTTTCTATGACGGCAATCTTCATTCTGAGCTCCTTCAGAAGGAGTCCCCAATGGTCGGCTGTCTTGAGGAGAAGACTGATTCCTTAACAACTCTTCAGAGTCCAACGCCTTATCCTCAGCTTCCTGCAACAATTGTGATGCGGTTGAATCCAAAAGCCGAAGATAGTACTGCAACTGGGCGTATTCAGGCATTGAAATGACAGCCGCATACTGTTCACCATCTTTGGTGATAATATGGGGCTGACCCTGGCTAGCTGACTCAAGGCAGCTGTCCAGCGTCTGAAGTAATTGAGAAGTATTAACTTCTACTTCTAGACGAGAGCCTCTCATGAGGTACTCCATTTCAAGTGCCGAATACACCAAGCGCTAGCCACCAAACGGATTTCTTTCTGCCGCTACTCCCTTAAAGGTATTAAATTTTCGATTTTTGTGGTGTCTGGTAACGCGCTGAGGCAAGTAATTCTGGCGGGTTTTCAAGGTGCGGGAGAAAGAAACCACATACAATATAGCAAATTTTCGAGGGGTGGTGAAAGAGTTGGCACGAAGACGAGGCGAAGGCAACTAAGACACTTTTAATTTTATCTACCCACCGCACCAACCGCACCACAACAACCGCACCAACTTTTCCAATAAGTTGGCAATTTAGTGGAGAGAGGTGGTTTGCCTCGGGTGGTTTGCCTGTCAGCAGTCGGCCACGATTAACAATTCGTGGACGCCGCCATTCCGGAATTTGACGACACTTTGTAAATTTACCAGACAGGATTCCGCTTCGCGATTCGGTGCGGAATTAAATTTACCAGACAGCAGGATTCCGCTTCGCGATTGGGGAAATTATGAAATAAATAAAGATTTTTTGATTCCGCTTCGCGATTCCTGGACTTTTGGATTCGGGGGACTTTTCGATTCCTGGACGTATATTTTTTCGTGACGTATATTTTTCGATTTAATTTTTCGTGACGTATATTTTTCGATTAATTTTCTAATTGATTAATTTTCTATTATATATTTTAGATTTATATATTTTGCGACACCCACAAATTTAATTAAGGAAGAGGGTTGGGGTGTGGGTGGGAGAAGAACCACATACAACAGAATAGCATAAATTTAAACAAGTGCAAATTTAAGTAGAAGGCTTGAAAGAGTTGGCACGAACGAACTTTTCCGCAACTTCTTGCACTTCCGGGTTTTCCGATACCTGGCACAGGCTCTCCAGAAAACTAATCTGCCCAGGTGACGACTTCTTCTTACTGTGCTTACCCTTGATTTTCATTCCAGCTAATAATTTGTTTAAGAAGGATCATGCGATCGCGAAGCGTGACCGACGGTCAATCGCTTTTAGCGGAAGCGAAGCTTCATCGCGTAGCGTGGCCCAAAGGCCAATCGCATAACTCCAGCTACGCAACATTTACAAAAGCGATCGCTTTTAGCGGAAGCGAAGCTTCATCGCGTAGCGTGACCTACGGTCAATCCCATAACTCCAGCAACTATCATCCCTGCTTCACTTAAGGTGCGGTCGGAGCTAATCCTGAATCACTTAACAAAAATTTAAATGTCATGGTTTTCCCATGACCATAAGCTATTCCCATAGGGTGCGCGTAGCGCATTAGCTGATAGCTTACCCCTTGAATTATTCTTAATATTTCTAGACAAATGATTTTAGCTGTAATCAAGTCCCGTCGGACATTGATAACCTTAACAGTTACAGTTGCCATTGTATTGATTTCACTCAAGGCAGCAAGTGCAATACCATTGTTTGGTGCCGGTGCTTCATTTCCCCAACCCCTTTACCAGCGTTACTTTTCCCAATACCAACAAGAAACCAGCGTTAATGTAAATTACAGTACCATTGGCAGTGGTACTGGTATTGAGGAATTCATTAACGAGTCTGTTGATTTCGCTGGCACTGATATGCCCCCAACCGATGAGGAAAAAAGTCAGATGAAACGGGGCTTGCAAATGGTGCCAACAGCGGGGGGAGCTGTGTCAGTCATTTACAATCTCCAAGGTGTAGTGACTTCTGTCAGACTATCTCGCGATACTTTAGGGAAAATCTTTACTGGTCAAATTGGTAATTGGAAGCAAGTTAACACTTACCTGCCCAGAAGAGACATCAAAGTTGTTGTGCGCTCAGATAGTAGCGGTACCAGTTTCATATTCACCAAGTACTTGAGTGCGATTACCCATGGTCTGATCAAACCTAGCCCAACACCAGATTGGGGCTTCAAGGTCTTCTCAAGCCGTCCTCAAAATGGTGGAGTAGCTGGGGAAGTGCGGCGGATTGACGGTGCCATTGGCTATGTAGAGGCTAATTATGCTGTAGAAAACAACTTCCCTAGCGCTAGGATTGAAAATCAAGAGGGTCGCTATATCAAGCCTAGCCTTGACCAAGCCAGTAAAGGGCTGGTCAATGTGGAGTTTAACCAGGACTTCACCCTCAAACTTAACGATCCAGCCGATGGTTATCCAATTGTGGGTCTAACTTGGCTGCTACTGTACCAGAAGTACCCCAATCAGGCCAAAGCCCAGGGGATAAAAGATATGGTTAATTGGATTCTCACTAAAGGTCAGGACCTCAACGGGGAACTAGGGTACACCAGGATTCCAGAGGATATTGCTCGCCAAGCCATTCAAGCAGTGAATCAAAACATCACCGTTGGTTCATAGTAGTGGAGTAGGGTGGGTTATTGTAACGGGCAAGATGCCCGTTCCACCAAGATGCCCGTTCCACCAAGATGCCCGTTCCACCAAGATGCCCGTTCCACCAAGATGCCCGTTCCACCAAGATGCCCGTTCCACCAAGATGCCCGTTCCACCAAGATGCCCGTTCCAGCCACCGGGTCAAACAGCTTTAATGAGATGCACCCGGTTTACACCAAGCACAGTAAAGTTAGTCCCTGGTTCAATAGGTAAATAGTATCAACCTGCCACCCTTAGAGGGCATTTCAATTTGAAGGTTGTTGCCTTGCACATCCTTACCATTGAATTCGTATATAACGTCTGTGGCCCGGACGCTCCTCCTAATCACAGTAGGCTGGAAGTCAGGTAGCCAGACTCTTAGACCTTTGAGTACTGGTGGGGGTACCTGACTCTGGTCAATTTCTTCTTCAACCTGCTGAATTTCCCCAATGGCATTGACATCCACTTCAAAGCGGTTACCCTGGGAGTTCTGACCACTCAGTCCATAGATTAGCTTGCCATCAGCCCCAATCTCGATTGCTGCATCCGTGGGTGAGACACCAGCAGCAACAGTGGCCGCAGTGATAGCAGGAGCTGGCACTTCAGAGATAGAAATCTCCTGATATATCCCCCCAAAGCTTTGGGCAAATGCCTTGCCAGCTGGGAGACTAAGTGCAAGGAATGAAACCAGTGTCAAGCTAAATTTTCGCAGTAAACTCATCTCCATGTCACACCAAAAAAAAGTTTGCTTTCTTGTAAAATAGCATTAAACTTGGCTTGGAGTTTTCTGGTACAGTCTCTGATGAAAGAAATTTGATTACCCACTTGATTGCCCACTTGATTGCCCACTGATAACGCCAGTAAAATTGGCGAAACTTTAGACTTTAAATGGTCGTCATATAAATTATATGATGATTAACGCGATCGCGTAATCTCTAGGATTAAGAATACTGACAATTGTAAGACTAGAATAAATGTAAGCTATCAGCTATCAGCTATCAGCTTAAGCGCTACGCGCACGCTACGCGAACAGCTATCAGCTATTGGCCGTAGATCAGGCTAGGCCAACATTTTATGCGCTACAGATGGTGCTAATCGAGGTGCTTTTTAATAAAATAAGTTCACGGCTGACGGCTGACGGCACCTCAAGTAGCGTGGCCAAAGGCCAACGGCTGACGGCTGAATACTTACGAATAAATTAAGGATACATTAATGATTGGCTATCAATTTTTTTGGCAAAAGGTTTTAACAGCAACAGCAGTAACCCTAACCGTTGGCTTTGGTTCTATCAGTGGTGCGATCGCTCAATCCTTCACTGGCGCGGGAGCTACATTTCCTGAACCCCTTTATCGCCGTTACTTTAGAGAATACCAAGAAGAAAAACAAAAAGAACAAACAGATGTAAAGTTCAAATACAGTGCCATTGGCAGTGGTGGTGGGATTAGACGATTTCTGAATCAGTCCGTTGACTTCGGAGCGAGCAATGTGATTCCAACTCCTGTAGAGAGAAACTCCATGAAACGGGGTTTGTTGATGGTACCAACGGCTGGGGGGTCTTTGGCTGTCGTTTATAATCTTCAAGGAATAACCACCGATGTTAAGCTATCCCGAGACACTCTCGGTAAAATTTTTTCAGGTCAGATTTCTAATTGGAAGCAGGTTAACTCCCGCCTGCCAAACCGGAAAATCCAAGTAGTTGTCCACTCAGGCAGTAGCGGCACTAGCTTTATTTTTACTAAATATTTGAACGAAATTACTAATGGCAGAATCCGAGCAAGTAAAAGACCTAATTGGGGCTTTAAGGTCTTCTCTAGTGTTCCGGGAAATGCAGCAGTAGCTAGCGAAGTTAGGCGAATTGACGGTGCCATTGGCTATGTACCGGCGAGTTATGCTAAACAGCTTAACCTACCGATGGCCAGGCTGGAAAACCGAGCTGGTCGCTACGTCAAGCCTACCGTTGATCAAGCCAATAAAGCCCTAGGCAATGTGCAGTTCAATGAGGACTTCACCATCGAAAATATAGATGACCCAGAACAGGGTTATCCAATTGTAGGTATAACTTGGCTGTTTCTCTACGAAAAGTATCCTAAACCAGAACTAGCCCAAGGGGTTAAAGACCTGATAAATTGGATTCTGACTGAGGGTCAAGACTTGAACGAAGATCTACAGTACACTCGGATACCCGAAGATGTTGCTAATCGAGCCATCGAAGCTGTGAATAACAACATCAGGGTTGTTCCATAGAAGGACAAAAGTCAAAAGTACTTTGGTATCGGTGTATCGCTGTTATCGGTGTGGTATAGCCTTCGAGCTTTTATAGCACTACGCATTAAGGTGTTTGACATAGATAAAAGCTGAAAAGCTCTTGTAGTTAACTTTTGCCTTTTGCCTCTTGCCAATGCCATTGCGCGTAGCGCTATACCTTTTATTTTTGTTGTGTGAGGAGAGTTGTGAAAAAATTTTGCGGTGGATTACCACTGACACCGATAGTACTTGGTGTCCATTTGGTAACCATTACCCCCGCTATGGCTGATAGCGAACCAGAAACCTTGACTGCCATAGACCCTAAACCATCACCAGATAGGTCAGATCTTAATCCCAGACCGAAATATATAGCGCGAGAGTACTTAAAAACTCCCCCAAAAACTCCTCAGTTAACCGACCAATTCCACGATGAACTGGAGTTTAAGACTACTACGTCTATTCCTAATTATGGGATATCGACAGCTAGCTTGACTAGTCTGGAGTCACCGCCAGACCTAGAGATGGCAGACACTGTGAGTAATCCGTCTATGGGTCAGGTAGCACCGATTTCTAAACTATTAGACATGCCATCTACCCAGACTAACTCCAATAGTCTAGATAATAGTCCAGATAATAGTTTAGATATATCCCAAAACTTAGGTGTGACAGACCCGTTGAGTAATGGACCAATGGAGCGGGTAACACCAGTTTATGAACTGTCTGATGTCCAACCTACGGATTGGGCTTACGAAGCACTACAGTCTTTGTTGAAGCGCTATAGATGCCTGACTGGTTACGAGGATGACACCTATCGCGGTAACCGTGCCCTGACTCGCTACGAGTTTGCTTTTGGCTTGAATTTTTGCCTAAATCGGGTGAATGCCATGATTATTGGTAAAACAGCCAACTTGGTAACCGAAGCTGATTTAGCAGCAATGCAAAGGCTACAAGAAGAGTTCAGTGGTGAATTAGCTACTGTACAGGCTCGGGTCGATAACTTGGAAGGGCGAGTGACTTTCCTAGAAGACCATCAGTTCTCGACTACTACTATATTGCGTGGGAGTGTAGATATTGCTCTAGCTACTGGCTTTGGCGGGAAAAAAGCAGTTCCTTCTGGTCAAAGCCCAACAGAAGATTTTGATGATACTAATACTCTGTTGGGAGGCCGGGCAATTCTCAACTTCGACACCAGTTTCACCGGTCGAGACCTTTTGCGCACTAGACTTCGGGCAGGGAATACCAGTAATTTTAGCACTGGTTTCACCGGTACAGCCATGACCAAGTTTGGTTTTGCCACTAATACCGGCAATGATGTTAAATTAAACCAGCTGTTCTATCGGTTTCCCCTAGGTAATAAAGGTCTGGTATCTATAGCAGCAGCAGGTCAGGGAGCAACTGCTTTGATTCCCGCCCTCAATCCAGCATTTTCCATTTCCAGTTTTGGATTCAATAATTACATCTACGACTTGGGTTTTGGTGCTGGTGCTGGAATCTACTATCAATTCAATGACCTGATTGCTACTGGAGCAGCCTATTACACTGGTTCTGCCTCTAATTCAGACTTTGGACTGTTCAATGGTGCCTTTGGTGCTTTGGCTCAGGTGACCCTTACTCCCTCTGATCGTTTTGGTATGGCCTTGACCTATGTCCGGTACTACTCTCCTCAAACAGCCAATACTGCATCGTTTCTCGGTAGCCAATTCGCTCAATCTCCCTTTGGCTCAAATACAGCAACCTCATCAAATAGCTTAGGTGTATCGACTAGCTATCGATTTAGCGATCGCTTTACCCTAGGCGGTTGGCTTGGTTATAGCAATGCGATCGCAGAATCCTCAAGCATTAACAATAACAATGGTTTCGATGTGTCAAGCGGATCAGAAGCAGATATTTGGAGCTGGGCAGTTACCGCCGCTTTCCCAGACATCGGAAAACTAGGCAGCCAGTTGAATCTCATTGTTGGCATGCCTCCAAGACTAGCTAGTAATGATGTTGCTGGTCGTCGCGATCGCGATGTATCATACCATCTTGAACTGTCTTATCGCTACCCACTGACTGATAGAATCTTTATCACTCCTGGTGTTTTGGTGATTATCGATCCAGAACACAATGATGAAAATGACACCATTGGGGTTGGACTGCTCCGAACCCAGTTTAATTTCTAGAGCATTGGTTGATTATTATTCGATGACAAAGCTTGAGGGTTAATGGTTTATGCTCAAAACCCTAGCACTGACAATGATTAGAGCATCATAGTAAATGGGATTTACCTACGGTCACGCTACGCGATGCTCGGTACGAGCCGCTACGCGAACCCATGAGCCAGCCATCAAACTATCTTGGACTATCATGGTGTTGGAGCAAGCCATAGAAGTTGACAAAATGACCAAAAATATTGGGTTTCAAGCCCCGCCCTTTTAGGGCGGCTTTAAAAAGATTTTATGTTTGAATTAAGGATGGGCGTTAATTCAAGAATGTGATATCCTTGAATTAAGGAGGCAAGTAAAGTGTTCAATCTAACCTACGAGTTCAAATTAAAACCTACCGCTAAGCAAGTATCTTTGTTTGAAAACTGGCTTGAACAGTGTCGCAAAGTCTATAACTATGCACTAGCAGAAAGGAAGGATTGGTATAAATCTCGTAGTTGTCAGGTTAATGCTTGCTCTGTTCGTAGTGAATACATCATTCCAGCAGAGCAAACCCGTCCTACTTATGCCAGTCAATGCCGTGGGTTAACCGCTGCCAGAAAAGCTATTGAAGAGCTTAGAGCTGTTCAAGTTCATGTCTTACAACAAACGCTCAAAAGGCTAGAAAAAGCTTTTGTTAGTATGTGGGAACAAGGTCATGGCTTTCCTCGCTTTAAGAAGCAGGGACAAATGCGATCTTTTGTTTTTCCACAACTAGGAGTCAAACCAGTTGAATCTGGAAAAATTAAATTGCCCAAAATTGGCTGGGTAAAGATGCGGCAATCACGGGAAATACCTTCTGATGCTGTAGTTAAACAAGCCAGAGTGGTCAGACGTGCTACTGGCTGGTATGTGATGTTGACTTTGCAATGGGATGTTGATGTTCCTCAGATTATGCCTCATGGGGAACCCTTGGGCATTGATGTGGGAATTTCACATTTTGCTGCTGTTAGTAACGGGAGGTTATTTCCTAATCCACGTCCTTTCAAGGGTCTCGAACGCAAGCTTAAATTGCTGCAAAAGAGGGTAAGCAGAAAGCGTAAAGGAAGTAGCAACCGTTGTAAGGCACAAGCAAAAGTCAGCAAGCTACACGAACGAATCGTTAACATTAGAAAAAATTATTACTGGAAATTAGCTCATAATCTTTGCGATTGGGCTGGGATGATCTTTGTTGAAGATCTAAATCTCAAAGGATTGGCTAAGGGAATGCTAGGAAAGCACTGTCTAGATGCGGGATGGGGACAGTTTTTTAAGATATTAGAGCAGTGTTGCGCCCATCGTGGTGTCTATTTTCAAAAAGTAGATTCTAAAAAGACTAGCCAAATTTGTCCCAATTGTTTAACTGAAACTGGCAAAAAGACCTTAGCTGAGCGCATACATCATTGCGAACATTGTGGCTACACAACCGACAGAGATGTGGCAGCTGCTCAAATAATCGCTATACGCGGACTTGCAGCCGTGGGGCACACGGTCAAGATGCTTTCTGAGGGCAAGTTCATTGGAATCCCTGGGAAGAAAGAATCCTCGTCCTTGTAGGACGGGGAGTGTCAACAGCATAACCAAGACCGAAGCAGTATCGCCAACTGCAACCGATAGTATGGATTGGGAGCCCCCCATGCCACCAACGGATTTAATCTTTGATGATGGAGAACCTTTGGAGAGTGACCGCCACCGCATAGCCATGAACGCCCTCATCCGTTCACTGCGCGTTGCTTTAGCTGACCGAGACGATTACTTTGTTGGGGGCAATATGTTTGTTTACTTCAGTAGTGAACAAGCACGAAACCAGGACTTTCGCGGGCCAGATTTCTTTGTAGTCTTGAATGTAGACGGTAGCCGAGAACGTCTTGGCTGGGTAGTATGGGAAGAACAGGGTCGCTACCCAGATGTGATCATCGAGCTGATGTCCCCCTCCACAAAGCAAGTTGATACAGGTAAAAAGAAGAGCATCTACTGCCAGACCTTCCGCACTCCAAATTATTTTGTCTACCAACCCTTTGACCCAGATTCATTGCAAGGATGGTATTTAGATATAGACAATGGCTACCAGGAGCTAACCCCAAATGAACAAGGGTGGCTATGGTGTCAGCCCTTAGGCTTGTGGTTGGGACAATGGTCTGGAACCATTGAGGAAACCTCAGCAGTATGGCTGCGCTTTTATGACCGGGATGGGAATCTAGTTCCCTTACCAGAAGAAGCAGCTGAGCAACGAGCTGAAGTAGCTGAACAACGAGCTGAAAAATTAGCAGAACGACTGCGACAGGCAGGGATTGACCCAGATTAAATTTAAGGTGAATGGCCATAAAAAGTGCTGAGTGCATCAGTGCAAAGCAGACTGAGTAACTGTTATAAACTAGGGGTTTTTCCGAATCACCTTTTATAATTTTATCTTTTTACCCTTTTCCAAAATAACTAATGACTACTATTAATTCAAACCCCAAAATTCGTATTGAACATCTGATTAAAATTTATGGAGAGAAACCCCAAGCTGCCCTCAAACTGTTTCGCCAAGGTGGGAGTAGGGATTCTATCTTAGAAAAAACCGGTCAAGTCTTAGGCATTGCCGATGTCTCTCTGACCGTTAATAAAGGAGAATTGTTCGTGGTAATGGGGTTATCCGGTTCCGGGAAATCCACCCTAGCTCGCTGTATTAACCGCTTAATTAATCCCACCAGCGGCAATATCTATATCGATGATGAAGACATTGCCCATGTTGATGAGAAGCGGATGCGAGAGATTCGCCAGAGCAAGGTATCAATGGTGTTTCAGCGATTTGGATTATTTCCCCACAAAACAGTTGCAGAAAATGTCGGGTATGGTCTCAAGGTTCGGGGGATAGATCAAGCCAAACGCCGCAAAAAAGCTCTGGAAACCTTAGAAGTGGTAGGTTTATCCCAATGGGCCGATTATTTACCTTCTTCTCTGAGTGGTGGGATGCGTCAACGGGTGGGTTTAGCCCGCGCCTTAGCCACAGATGCCGAGATTTTACTTATGGATGAGGCATTCAGCGCCCTCGACCCCCTGATTCGGCGGGACATGCAGGATGAATTACTGCGACTTCAGACAGAACTGCACAAAACCATTGTATTTATCAGCCATGATATTCAAGAAGCCCTCAAGATGGGCGATCACATAGCGGTGATGAAAGACGGTTATATTGTCCAAATTGGCACACCAGAAGAACTGATTAACCAACCAGCTGACGACTACATCCGTGCATTCATCCAAGATGTTAACCGCGCCCAAGTCCTAAAAACTGGGTCAATTGCTCGTCAAACCCCTGCCTTAGTTCTTAAAGAAAACTCTGCTAGAGCTGGACTGGAACAAATGATAGACCATCACCTCCAACAAATCTATGTTGTCGATGAACACAGCAAACCTGTTGGAATTGTCAAGAAACAATGGCTCGAAGCAGTCCTCCAAAAAGGAAGCGAAGACATTACTGAAGTGATGGAAACGGACTTCCCCACAGTCAACCCTTCAACCCACCTAGAAGATATATTTCACCTCTACCGAGACGGACTTCCTGTTGCTGTAGTCGATACTGACGGTACATTCAAAGGAATGGTCGAACAGTCTGATCTTATCGCTAGTATTGGCAAACCTCAAAAGCTTGTCCAAGACAACAGCTGATAGCACCTCAAGTAGCGTGGCCTTTGGCCTTTAGCTGATAGCTGATAGCTGAATGCTTAAAAACGAAATATCTAGATAAATTGACAATCTATACTAGAAGAGTGTTGCTTTGAATAGTATTGTGTTCAATTATTTAATTCTATCCCTTAATAATATCGCAACAAGCCAAGTCGGTCTAGATATTATCTTGAATCCCTTTGAGCTTTATACCTTACCCCTTGACGAGTGGATTACCGCAGTAGTTAATTTCCTAGTTGACAACTTCCGTCCCTTTTTTCAAGCAATTAGCTTGCCCATTACCTGGACTCTGGAAGGGATACAATCGCTGTTCCTATCCATTCCTCCCCTAATTTTTCTGATTATTCTGGCTTTGATAGTATGGCAAATTGCTGGGGGAAAAATTGCTATTTATAGCCTTTTTGCCTTGACCTTGATTGGTTTTTTTGGAGCTTGGGAACAAGCAATGACTACCCTGGCGCTAGTGGTAACAGCCGTAGTCTTTTGCGTGCTCATTGGCATTTCCCTTGGCATTGCCTGTGCTAGTAGCGATCGCGTCGAGAAATTCCTGCGACCCCTGCTTGATGCCATGCAAACCCTCCCGTCATTCGTCTATCTTGTCCCAGTGGTAATGCTGTTTGGCATTGGTGCAGTCCCTGGAGTAATCGCTACTTTAGTCTTTGCTGTTCCCCCCTTGATTCGCCTGACCAACCTAGGCATCCGACAAGTATCTACAGAAGTTGTCGAAGCTGCGATCGCATTTGGCTCAACCCCAAGACAAATGCTTTGGGAAGTGCAAATTCCCCTAGCAATGCCAACTATCCTAGCTGGAGTCAACCAAGCGATCCTATTAGCACTATCGATGTCGGTAGTGACTTCTATGATTGGTGTCGGGGGATTGGGACAGATGGTCTTACAAGGTCTCGGTCGGGTGAATGTCGGACTGGCTGCTGTGGGAGGATTAAGCATCGTTCTGATTGCGGTGATGCTCGACCGGATCACTCAAGTGGTGAGTCAAGGCAACAACCAAATCCCTTGGCTAGAGCGAGGACCCATTGGTTTTGTGCGTTTGAGGTTAACCAGTAAACCACGGACTGGGACTACTACTGTTGCTGCAATGGTTTTAGTGGCATTGCTTGTGGGTTTCATCAGCTCGCAACAAATTCCCCAAGCTACAACCGAATTAACCTCATCAGAAATAGCCCTACCTGGGAAAGGGGTGAAAGTACGCTCTACCTATGGTTATCTAGCCGATTCACAATTCATGACACACATCGTTAACACGGCTCTGGAAAAGCTCGGTTACGAGATTGAAAAACCCAAACAACTCCAGCCAACTACCAGCCACATCGCTTTGGGTAATAACGACCTCGATTTTACCGCTAACCACTGGGAAAAGTTGCACACAGAATTCTTTGAAAAAAATGGTGGCGACAAGAAATTAGAGCGAGTTGGGGTTATTGTTTCTGATCTGTTGCAAGGGTATCAGATTGATAAAAAAACTGCTGAAAAATACAAGATCACCAATTTAGAGCAACTCAAAGACCCTAAAATTGCCAAACTCTTTGACTCCGATGGAGATGGTAAGGCAAATTTAGCCGGTTGTATTCCCGGTTGGGGATGTGAGTTAGTTATTGAGCATCACTTAGATGCTTATGGGCTCAGGGATACTGTCGAACACGACCAAGGAGAATATAGCGTCCTAATTGCGAATAGCATTGCTCGCTACAAACAAGGAAAACCAGTCCTATACTACACTTGGACTCCTCTGTGGCTGGCTACGGTATTAAAACCAGGTGAGGATGTGGTTTGGCTAGAAGTTGCCCAAACCAATCTACCAGAAGCCCAGAAAGGGTTGACAGAAAAACATACTTCAATCGATGGTAAAAATCTCGGATTCGCGGTGGATCAGATCCGCTTTGTGGCAAACAAAAAATTCCTAGCAACTAACCCAGCAGCCAGAGACTTGTTTGAGCGATTTAAGATGCCGATTGAGGAGCTTAATGCTGAAAGCTTACGGGCCAAAAAGGGGGAAGATAGCCCAGCAGATATCCGTCGCCATAGCCAAGAATGGATTAAAAAGAATCAAAAGTTGTTTGATAGCTGGCTTGAAGAAGCTAGAAAAGTTGGAGAAACTTCTGGAATTTGAGGTTTCCTATAATTTACGAGAACATTAATATTGTCAAGGTTGAGTAATTGGTATTTGGTAAAGGGGAATTGGTATTTGTGATTAATCCCGACCTTTTACCCTTTACCCTTTACCCTTTACCTGCAAGTATCTTGGGTCAACTACCAGACACTCACCTATCGGTTACATCCCCTTGAACGATCCGTTGCCCCATCTTCCAACTATCACAACTAATAACAGATTGCTATATTCCCAAATTATCCGGATTAACCTGATCTACCCAGTAAAAAGAAAGTGGTAGATGCACCCTGGTAAAGTCCTAGAGATAAACTCTGGGGCTTTTTTTATTTAGATACCGTATCCCACTGCTGATTATCGACTGGAACAACATCTGGCAAAGACCGACCGATCCAATACAGCCACCCTAAACCAGCAACTCCCAATGCGATCGCAACTAAACTGACCACTTGAGCAATGCGTAATGGACCGAGCATCAGACTATCCATCCGCAATGCCTCAATCCAGAAGCGACCAGTACTATAGGCGACCATATAAACTAGAGCCATCGTCCCTACCTTCAGATGGGGTTTGCGGCGTAAATCCCGAAAGAACAGAGTCATCAGTAACCCAAAGACCAATAAGTTCCACACAGACTCATACAGAAAAGTCGGATGGAAATAGTCAAAATTATTAAAGCTTAGGGGACGCTGTCCTAGTGGAATATACAATTTCCAAGGCAAATCCGTGGGAGCCCCAAAGGCTTCGGAATTAAAGAAATTACCCCAACGTCCGATGGCTTGACCTAATATCAGGGAAGGAACTACTAGATCAACTAACAGCCAGACAGACAGTTTATTGAGGCGGGCAAAAATTATTGCAGCTAAGATACCACCCAAGATAGCGCCATGAATGGCAATCCCACCATTCCAAATCGCAATAATTTGGTCTGGACGCTGGGCGTATTGTTTCCACTGAAACAAGACATAGTAAAGTCTGGCTCCAGGAATCGCAGAAATCACCAGCCAGATAGCCAAGTCGCCCAACAAATCTGGGTTAACGTTACGACTCTTGGCTAGGTATTGGGAAAGGCTAACTCCAATTAACACTGCTGAGGCAATCAATAGTCCGTACCAGCGGATTGTTAGGGGTCCGAGTTCAACGATGATTGGCCCAGGAGAAGTAAATTGGAACCCTAGGGTTAGAGCAGAGATTGCTTGCAGCATTGATTTATCCATAGGCAGCAAACCACAAGTTTCATTGTAGTCCCCTAGAGCATCGGTTAAGGTAAGCATTCAGCTATCAGCGTGTCGCGTATCAGCTAATGGGCTACGGGAACGCTACTGTTCGCGCAGGGTTCCCGTAGCGCCTTCAGGGGTGATGAGATGATGAGATGATGGGGTGATCAGGTTATAGAAATATCCTGATCAAGTGCTTGGTCTAGGTCTTGGTAATTTTGTCAACTTCTATTACTTGACCAACTCTCTACCATTCCCTAATCTGGAATGCGATGGTGCCAACCAAAGGCTTGGATCAGCTTCTCCCATAACTGCTATGAGAGATTATAAATGGACTATATAGCTGTCAAAGTTTTGCGCTGTAAAGAAATTCCTGTAACAGCCTTGATTATGGCAAGTCACTTGTCCATATAAAAACCTTGACCTTCGGTCACGCTTTGCGAACAACCAAATCACCTTGGCCTTTCGGCCAGGCTACGGGAACAACCTACCCAACCAGGGACACCAAAGGCGAACAACCAAATCACCTTCAACCCAAGATGAATTCCGAACAACTAGAATTAACTATAGGCTGGCTTTACCCTACCCTAATGAGTACCTACGGTGATCGTGGTAATGTCATCTGCTTACAACAACGAACCCAGTGGCGAGGCATTAGAGTCAATCTAATCCCCCTGGATCAGCAAACCCCTGCTGAGCAATTCTATAAAGTGGATATCTTCATGGGTGGTGGTGCTCAAGATAGACAGCAAGAAATTGTTATGCGAGACTTACAAGGTAGCAAAGCCAATGCCCTACAAGAAAAAATTGAAGCAGGTGTACCGGGAGTATTTACCTGTGGCTCACCTCAATTGCTAGGTAACTACTATGAACCCGCTCTAGGTAAGCGGATTCAGGGATTAGGGTTGCTGGATTTGGTCAGCAAGCATCCTGGCGTAGATGCTCGCCGTTGCATTGGTAATGTGGTATTTGAGATTACTGCATCACCCCTAGCCCAAGACTTAAAGGCTATGCTGGGGAAAAATCCAGTAGTGATTGGCTTTGAAAATCACGGTGGTCGTACCTATTTAGGTAATGTCGAACCCCTAGCTCAAGTGGTCAAAGGATATGGTAACAATGGGGAAGATGGCACAGAAGGAGCATTTTATCGAAATGCGATCGCAACCTACTCCCACGGTCCGCTGTTACCGAAAAACCCCTTTCTTGCTGATTGGCTGATCCAAACTGCCCTCAAGCAAAAGTATGATATACCAGTGTCCTTAGAACCACTGGATGATACCTTAGCAACCAAGGCAAGGGTGGCGATGTTTAAACGTCTTGCCCTGACTAACCTGAGTTGACTAGGACTAGTAGCAAGAAGTCGTGACTCTTACGGCTAATCGGTAATCGGTAATAGTAGAAATGTTTACCAATTACTAATCATCCACAGTCCCGACTTGAGTGGATAGCCCCTCAATGCCTCGTAAACGAATAAACTATTAACTATACCCCCTCCCAAGCACTTGAGCGAGGGATGAGGTTCTTTGACGGCGGTTAAAACCGCTGGTTTCGTAGTTCCTCCGCGCTTTAAAAAGCGGTGCGACCCCGGCGAGGTTCCCTCGCCATGGGAACGCGCACCAAGACAGACGCGGTTTCCCTACCCCGTAAAGTCAGATGACTGGAAAAGTAATCGATAGCAGTGCCACTGGAATTCTCATTCTAATCATCCCCTTCGCATTGGTGATGGTTCTGTTGCTAAAGGCATGGCCGATCGTACTGGCAATGCTAATCTTGATTATCATCATCAGGCTTTGGCAGCAATATCAATGGCAGAAGTGGACTCGGAAAGTTAATCCCTTCTTCAATCAACTGATTAAAGATAACCAAGGCTGTCTGACACCCATGGATTTGTCGATCAAGGCGGATATTTCTGGAACTGCAGCCAAACAGTATTTAGACAAAAAGGCAGAGGAGTTTGGAGCTCAGAGTAAAACCTATGATGACATTGGCACTGTTTATTACTTTCTGACTGCTAGCGCTCTCGGTAGTATCTTTGATCAGAGTGAACCCTCCTTCGACCCTGAAAGTGAATCCTCCTTCGAGCCTGAGAGTGAATCCAACACCAGTCAAGCAACCCCGTCTTTGGAACTACAGCTCCAACAAGATGAGTTCTCTAGCAATGACATCCCAAAACTGCAAGAAAATCCACGATCACAAGAATCTGTTGCCTCTAAACTAGCTGCCTTGACTGCTGACGCTTCAGGTGATCAAAAAAACCGGGTCAAAAAGAAGCAGGATAAGAAAGTTTATCAACCTCTGATCCAAGCCGAATTAGCCAAGCGACTGAATGTTCATGCCAGCACAGTTGGTAAACGTAAATCTGATGCCGACTTTTCACAATGGAGTCAAAGTAAAGATCCAGACGGAATTGCCTGGGAATATTCATCACAGAGAAAGGAGTTTTTGCCAATTGTGAACAATTAGGAAAATCTCGATAATTAGTTTGTTATTTGTCATATGTACCGAATAACTAATGACTAATCAGCCAGCTGGCCACAATGATAAGTATTCAACGGTAAATTATATCATACTAGCAATGATATAATACTACCTAAGGTTATAAAAAGCTAGGAACTAGGAAATGGAATGAGCAAGTTCTGGCTGGGTTGGGTAATTAAACCTGTCCAGAGCATCCCATTTATTCAACAGTTGGGATTTTAGTTGTTCAAATTTGAGCTTTAGTATGCGTCTGCTGACTATGGGTTGAGCTATAGGTTGTGAGGTTTGACCAGTATTAGCCGACTCTTGTAACATTTGGCATTGTTGGGGTTTAAGCGTTACGGTCATTACCTGGTTACAGCGTTGTGGTTCTTCAGTGGAAAACAAAAGTAGTCGATAGAAGCCTTTATCTGCTAAGCAACGAGTAATGGTCTGAACTTTCGAGGTTTTCAAGTCTAGATAACAAGGGAGTAACCGAGAGTCCTGTGCTTTAGACTGAAGTACAGTAACCCATAGTAGCATCGGATGAGGCGAATTGATGAAGACAAATTGACTGTGGGGCTTGCTGAATAGATAATACTGAATTTCTTCTGGAGATAACATCAAGCATAAGGTGGCAAAATTTCCCAAGCTGCTTGGTAAAATTGCTGGAAATATAATTTTGCTAATTGGTTTATCCTGGGGCCAGGATTGCTGTAGACACACTTGTAACATTTTAACTCCTGATTATCTATTTATAGTCTAATAAACCTATGAATAGCATCATTGAAAACTTCCTAAGCTGAAGGCAGAATCAATGAAATATTCCCCGCTAACCGTTGATGCTGTTAATTGGTTAAACTTGACATGCCATAAGGTTTCAGGTAAACTATCTACGCTCCCTAAGAATGATAGTGATGAAATATTCAACGGGTAAGTAGATTGTTGAGCGACTACTTCCTTAACCCCATCCTTATAATTCTGGAAAAACTTATTATTTATCAGGGTTCCAGAGATAAAATTTTCAGTCATTGGGGGAATCCCATTGACAAACATCAGGCAGGTAGTGAGAGCAGCTGCTTCGATAAAGGTTCTCCAATAACGATGGTTCATAAGTATAGTTAAGTTGATTGAGATATAGAAATAAGGCTTACTAGGATCCCAATTCAGTAATCAATGGCGGTCGTTATCCTAGGGTTATTCATGGTTCACAGTCCTCTTCACCGAACGCCTAAAGTGTACGAAAAATTACTGAATTGATGCTATAGTTTAAGGATGAAGTTTGGATGTTTGCGATTGCGTTTTTGTTGTGTTTGAGTTGATGTATACCAATCACTCACCAGAAATGGAAGAGGGTGAAAAGGGAAAAGGCTTGCAGGCAAAATCGATATCTTCTTGCCTGACGTTTAACATCATCTTTTGTCCGAGAACAACCAACGGTCGGACTGGGAGAGTGGGATAGAATAAAATATATAGCAGTCGCCAGGGCAGTTAGGACATGACAAAAGTCTCACACCCTTTGTAAGCGATGCAGAGGTGCGACCCGTGGCGAATTTAATTCGCCAACGGAAAGCGCACC
>NZ_JAAHHE010000769.1:0-1856 GCF_010692525.1 Moorena sp. SIO3B2 | reverse complement strand
ATCACCTAGACCAATACCACTACTTTGGCACCAAAGCTTGCGATCGCGCTATCAACCGTTTGGCACTATCCCCCAACTCGCGAGTTTTGGACATTGGCAGCGGTGTTGGTGGGCCTGCTCGATACATTAGTTATAAAACGGGATGTCACATCCAATGTGTGGAATTAAGAAATAATTTTAACGAAATTGCCCAAGAACTCACCCAACGAGTGGGACTTGACAAACGCATCCAATACCTCACAGGCAATATTCTAAGTCCCCAAGTCATTGACGCCCTGTTACCAAGCTCATTTGACAGCATCATTTCTTTTTTATCATTTTTACACATTGAAAACCGCGATAAAATACTGGAAATTTGTTTTCGCTCTTTGAAGGACAACGGCCTGATCTATATCGAAGACTACGTGGCTAATGGCCCTCTGACACCAGACGTTAAAACCACTCTAGAAGAAGTAGTTCAATCCTCTTATTTACCAACCCGCGAAACCTACCGCAATCACCTCGAGCGTGTAGGATTTGCTGACATTTGTTTCATCGATTTAACAACAGGATGGAAAGGTTGGGTAAAAGAACGCTATCAAAAATTCCTCCAATCAAAAGAAGAATCAATCAAACTATTCGGTGAAAACGTTTATGAACACCGTCGTCAATTTTATCAAACCATTAGCGACTTGTTTCAAAGCGGTAAGATTGGTGGCTCCTCCATCCTTGCAAAAAAACCTTGTGTTCCAAAAATTCACCAAGTACCTGATACATATTTCTGCTCTGTAACCTCTGTCTATAGTGAACAATACCATTTCTTTCTCGAAGATGGTTCTCTACTTGCTCTAAGATATTTCAAAACAGGAACAATCGAGCATTATTCAGCCTGGTGGAGCGACACCAAGGGCTACTCCCTGGAACTTATCAATACCTCCGAACACCAACGCTCAGATCAACACATCTCTATCAAAAACAACGATGGAACCGGAACCATTTGTTTGCCAGAAGCTAATATAGAAATTCAATTCCAAGTTGCCGCCGAATTCACTTGGGCGGTTCCCGCTGAAAAAAATCATCGCGCCGTCATTCACCAACCAAAACTCCTGTGCACTGTGAACACAGGCGATCGCACTCAAAAAGCTATAGGTTATTGCAAAATTTATGATGGAGATTACCCCAAGTTTTGGGGCTACCACTTTGTTCATGCCTTTTTCCCTGATTACGGAATCATTTGGAGTGCTGAAGCCACATTTGGCGAAGAAAAATACAATTATTTCAAGCTACTCAACACCTCCCAAACAGAAAAAGAAATATTGTTAAACGGAGAAGATTCTTACCATCGCAAAACAAGTGCCCATGGCCGCATTCAAGACAAAATATATCACTTGAAATTCGACAATAATGCTTTTGCCAATTGGTCGAGTATCCTGCGAAATCAACCATCGACTATGGAAAGTAAGCTATGCTTGGAATACAGACCCGCTATTCTAGAAATAGACGACCAAAAAGTTGGCGAAGGAATTTGTTTAAAAGAATTTTGTTTCGGCACAATTACATAAATTGATTATAAATTAGTTCAAGGCTATCATATCGAAAAAAAAACAGCTGCTCAAAAAATAGCTAATCCATATAAAATTACCGAGAAACGATGGTGAAAACCCCTGTATTTTAAGCAGGGACTTAAACCGAGCCGTTTAGGCGCTTTCATATTTATCTGTCCTGCCTATGGTAAAATGATTCTTAAAGGGAGAGGTTATAGCAGAAGTCAGAAGTCAGAAGTCAGAAGTCAGAAGTCAGAAGTAAAACTATTGCGCTTACTTAGCTTTGAGACTTTTGTAATGTCCTAACTGCCCTGGCGACTGCTATAACAGCAG
>NZ_JAAHHE010000768.1:0-1857 GCF_010692525.1 Moorena sp. SIO3B2 | reverse complement strand
TGAGTCTTTTTAGCGTGGTCTCGCTTGTTTTTTCGACTTTGGTTTATGCTTCGGTGTGAATAACTCCCATCCCTGTCTGCTCCAGAGAGTAAAACAATATTCAAGCCGGAGGCAAATAGGAGCGTCCTATAAAATAATGATAATGATAATATTTAATTATTGCTGTTTTTTATTATCATTATCACTTAAAATTATTTCTATCCTTGGAGGTATTGACAAAATTCCTTCGCTTTTGGAAAGCTTTTAGCTTTGTTTGACTCCTAGCCCTTACAGCTTTCTTAGCTCATCACAGAAGATTATTCTTGAACAATTACGTTTTTAATCTGTGTTGTTGTTGATCTATATTTAGAAATGCTAAAAGATATCTTAAGCAATAAAGTATGGCTCGTAACTGGAGCGAGTGGATATGTAGGTGGGGAATTATGTAAAAAAATTAAAACAGAGTATCCTTCTATTTATTTGATAGCAACAGATGTAAACACTCCCAGCCACAATTTATATGATGATTTTATCATCGGCTCTTTGGAAAATTTTGAGAATACAGTAGTTCATAAAATATTAACAGGCAACATTGATTTAGTAATCCATCTAGCAGGTGTTGCCGTTGAAGGATGGTGCTTTAAAAACCCTCTTGAAACCTGTGAATACAACATACGTGCAGTTTATATTCTCTTAGAAGCTATACGAAAAAGTATTTATCCATGTCATCTAATTTTGAGTACAACAGATAAGGTTTATGGACGAGATGCAACTCAAATAAACCCCTATTTTGAAGACGAGCCTTTGTTAGCAAAAAGTATCTATGAAACCTCTAAAGTCTGTGCAGATTTGTTAGCTCAATCGTTTTACTTTACTTATAAAGTCCCGTTAACTATTTTACGTTTTGCTAATCTTTATGGAGGGTTAGATAGGAATAGTTCACGTTTAGTACCACGTACTATACAAAGATTGCAAAACGGTCTACCTCCTGAATTACGTTTAACCAATAATGGTCAGGAATATACACGGGATTTTATTCATATCTCAGATGCTATTGAAGGTATTATCATGGTAGCCAAAGCTTCATTAGAGTCAAATTCCAATATTATCGGTGAAATTTTTAATATTAGTAGTGGTAAGGAGTATAGGATAAGAGATATCATAGATATTATTATTAGTATTTTCCAACCAGGAGTGAAATATGTGGAGGTTAAAGGAGGAGTAAACTATTCAGAGATTGTCAATCAGTGCGCTAGTAATAATAAGATGAAACAGGTGTTAGGATGGGAGCCTAAAATTTCTTTAAAAGATGGGTTAATAATGATTAGAGATGAGTATGGTAAAGAGTAAATCCTTGCTGGGGGGCGACATGCAATCTGAAATCCATACTGGCTAATAATTTCAGCCCATAAGGTATAAAAAGATATATGCTGTTTTGGGTAGACCTTGGACTATGTTATAAGGCTCCGGATCTTCATGACAATGAAAGGAGGGTCAATTGGCGACTGTATCGAGTATGAGCTCATTGGCATCAAAGCTTTATATAGTAAGCTTTTGAGAGCTCATGTCGCCCCTGAAGCGACTCAACACACTTAAACGTTTATTCTTAGGTTACAAAATTTCCTAACTGACCAAGTTATGTCAACAATAATTAAAGCAGTGTATGAAAAATTTGAGAGTAATCCCTGATGTCTAGTACAACATTTGGACTCCACGGTAAGCTTTATGAGTACTTTCACTCAGTTTCTTTGCGAGAAGCGGAAATTTTGACTCAACTCAGACAAGAAACCGCACAACATCCTATGGGTGTAATGCAGATTGCCCCAGAACAGGGGCAGTTTATGGCACTACTGATACAGCTAATGGAGGCAAAGAAAA
>NZ_JAAHHE010000767.1:0-1860 GCF_010692525.1 Moorena sp. SIO3B2 | reverse complement strand
CCTATGGAGGAAAACTAATAATGGAAATTTCTGAGTTACCCATCGGTTTTGAGTTGTTATCCGATGAGGAAACCTTTCTCAATGATCTAGATCAGCAAGATACTATGGTTCAGGGTGGATGTGGTCCGACTCCCCAAACACCATACATTCTGTGTCAAGCACCTACGGCAGTTCCCATGCCCGAACACCCAGAACCTTTTCCCAAATGTCCACGCCCAATACCCCAACCAACACCTCCTGTTTTTGAAGATCCACGGCCCAGACCTTTTCCTAAAACCGGGCCCATACCTTTTCCTAGAACAGGACCGATTATGATGACTCCACCCATACGAATGGAACATTAGATTGAGGGCATTAGCCCCTCGCTATAAGTGTAGGGGCTGATGGTAAGGATTAAGCTAAAACGTATTTTCAATGTGTTTTAACAAGGCAAAAGGCAATAGGCAAGAGGCATGCTAGCATGCCTCTTGCCTTTCCCAAGCGCGACTATGTTCACAACTCAAATAACAATGCTATAGCTACCTGACATTTTGTGTCACAATTGCATCTGATCTAGTAAACATAGTATTGGCAGCTGCTATGAGCGAAACCATCTTTAGCAAGATTATCCGCCGAGAAATCCCAGCGGATATTGTTTATGAAGACGATTTAGCCCTTGCTTTCAAGGATATTAACCCTCAGGCACCAGTTCATATTCTGGTAATTCCCAAGAAGCCCATTCCTCAACTGGCAGCAGCTGAGTCGGAAGATCAAGCCCTGATGGGACACCTGCTGTTAACTGCTAAGCAAGTTGCTGACCAAGTCGGTTTGACCAATGGCTATCGACTGGTGATTAATAATGGTGCTGATGGTGGTCAAACGGTTGATCACCTTCATTTGCACATCTTGGGTCAACGCCAAATGAAGTGGCCTCCTGGTTGATGTTTTTTAAGTGCTAAGTGTTGAGTGCTGAGTCGTAAGTAGCTTTCTAAGTTACGACTTAGGGCAAGAACCAGGCTCAGGCTCTATATCTCAGGCTCTATATATAGAGGCGTTCAATGGAGCGCCTTTACTTTTATGCGATTGACCTTTGGTCACGCTTCGCGATCGCTATTTTGTATGCGATCGCTATTTTGGTTTACCTATTCTTCCTTTATAACATTAATCTTTATTTGTCAAGCTTTACTTAATATAACTTTTACTTATTTACATTATTTAATAACCTGAGGGGAAATTACTCCGAAAACCCTTTACAAAACTTAGTATATTGCTTAATATAAATACATGAAGGCGCAAACAAGCCGGACGAACCTCGATAACTTCATATTCATACCCGCAATCATAAGAACATGACTACTGTATTACAGCAGAGCAACACCTCTGTGTGGTCTCAGTTCTGCAATTGGGTCACCTCCACCAACAACCGCCTCTATGTAGGTTGGTTTGGTGTATTAATGATCCCAACTTTGCTAGCTGCTACCACCTGCTTCATCATTGCTTTCATCGCTGCTCCTCCTGTGGACATCGATGGTATCCGCGAGCCCGTTGCTGGCTCCCTGATGTACGGAAACAACATCATCTCTGGTGCTGTTGTTCCTTCTTCTAACGCCATTGGCTTACACTTCTACCCAATCTGGGAAGCTGCTTCTCTCGATGAGTGGCTTTACAACGGTGGTCCTTACCAGTTGGTAGTGTTCCACTTCCTGATTGGTGTATTTGCCTACATGGGTCGTGAGTGGGAACTTAGCTACCGTTTAGGTATGCGTCCTTGGATCTGCGTCGCTTACAGCGCACCGGTTGCAGCTGCTAGCGCCGTATTCTTGATCTACCCAATCGGACAAGGTTCTTTCTCCGATGGTATGCCTCTAGGTATCAGCGGAA
>NZ_JAAHHE010000766.1:0-1864 GCF_010692525.1 Moorena sp. SIO3B2 | reverse complement strand
GCTGGTACTTTAGTCAGCGATATCAATGCTTTAGAAGCCCAACGTCAGGCTGACCCAACCTTGGAACATGAAACTCCCATCGAGGAATTGTTTGAAGACCAGCTAGCTTGTGCTGATATGGTGCTGTTGACTAAAGTGGATTTAGTGGATAGTCCTACTCAAACCAAAGTAAACAATTGGTTGCAACAGCAGTTACCAAGTAGTGTGAAAGTTGTTCCTTGTCACGAGGGAGACATTAGTCCTGATTTACTGCTAGGATTTAATGCCGGAGTAGAAGATAATTTAGACTCCCGTCCTAGCCATCATGACCATGAAGAAGACCATGACCATGATGATGATATTAATTCAGTTAATATCATTTTAGATCAGGCATTTGATCCACAGGTAATCAAGACAAAATTACGACAATTGGTGCAACAGCAAGAGATTTATCGCATTAAGGGATTTGTGAATGTTGCTAATAAACCGATGCGGATGGTGATCCAAGGAGTAGGCGATCGCATTGAGAGTTTCTTTGACCGTCCTTGGCAAGCTGATGAAAAGCGTCAGACTCTCTTGGTCTTGATTGGGCGAGGGTTGGAGCAGTTACGAATTCAGGAGGTATTTGGGTAATAAAGGGAATCGGGAATCGGGAATCGGGAATCGGGAATCGGGAATCGGGCAAAAATCCGGCATTGCTGAGGGGTGGGATGAACATCAGTGGGGTGGGCATCTTGCCTGCCCGGCAATTGTAACAGGCAAGATGCCTGTTCTACCAAGATGCCTATTCCACCAAGATGCCCATTTCACCAAAATACCGGTAATTGTAACAGGCAAGATGCCTGTTCTACCAAAATACCGGTAATTGTAACAGGCAAGATGCCTGTTCTACCAAGATTCCCATTCCAACCATCGGATCAAACAGCTTTTAGGAGCTGCACCGGATCAGATTACGGTGCAGTTTCAATTTGAGGTATATACAATAATGATCTACAAGTCAGCCTCAATGAAACGATGTTAAGTCGGGAAACTACCTATTCTCAAGCAAAAGCTAACCTAGCTAGCCTCCTCGATCAAGTTTACAATCAACGCCAAATTATCGTCATCAAGCGTGATAACCAGAAAAATGTCGCATTAATTGCTGAAGATGAATTGTCCGGTATCTTAGAAACTATTTACCTATTGCGATCGCCAGAAAATGCCAAGCGCCTGTTTAGGGCTTTGGAATGGGCAGAGTCAGAAGAAGCTACTCCTCAAAGTTTGGAAGAATTGAAAGAGGAATTAGGGATTGAGTCGTGAGAAGGGTAAGAAAGACGGCATTGCTGAATTAACAGAGTTGACATTCAGTCAATCTCTTACGAATCTAGCTACAATACAGCTGATACTCCCATTTTTAGTGCATTGAGGGTGCTCATGGCTGAAAAGGGATATAGGATTGGCTTTACCGTGAGGGGCTAAGGAGAAATTAGTTATGAGTGGCGATCGCAATATTCAAGCTGGTAGGGATTACCGTGAAACAGTAGGTAGAAACTACCGTCACAGCAACTTCAGGGACCAAGGTGCTTACGTCGAGGGCGATTATTACAATAATAACCCAGAGCAAAAACAAAACCTCGCTAAAGCTGCAGCAGAGATTCAACAATTACTAGAGACCTTAGACAAAACTTACCCTACCGATACTACCACTGGAAAGATGAAGGTCGCAGCAGCAGCAGTTGAGCAGATTGACACTAACCCTGGTTTGAGTAATAGAGTACTCAGTGCCTTGAAAGCTGGTGGTGTCAGTGCTTTTGAGCAACTGCTGAACCATCCGGCTGCTAGTTTTGTTATCGGTGCCCTGCAAGATTTGCAGGAAACTCAGCAATCTTAACACCAAACTACACCT
>NZ_JAAHHE010000765.1:0-1865 GCF_010692525.1 Moorena sp. SIO3B2 | reverse complement strand
GGCTGACGGCTGACCACTGACCGCTGACCACTGACCACTGACTGCTGACTACTGACCACTGACCGCTGACCGCTTAACATTTCAACTGTTCAAAAGCTCAACTAGGGTGTGATATCAAAACTATGCCGCTAATTAAAGTTCAAACTTCCATTGATGCTCCAGAATCAGCAGCGGTTGAACAAGTCGTGAGACGCATTCCCCCACCTCGTCCAGGTGGGGGTTAGTCCACGCTAACAACAATAGTAAAGATTGGGATTATGACAACCTAATTGTCGTCGTCTAGTTTTCAAGCTAAAATATTAACTGAAAGAGGATTTACGCTTACCAATGAAAGCGCCGACCAAAGTTATACGAACAGACAAGTGGCAGCTTAATCCAACCCCAGATCAAAAAGTACTTTTAGGGGAGACGGTTAATGTATACCGCCATGCTTGTCAGTATTTGGTCGGCATAATTCATACTCACTGGGCTGAACTGGGAGAGTTGACAGCAGATCAAATGACTCCGGCTGTCGAAAAACTCATGCATCAGACAGCTAAACGTCCTAATGTAAAATACCCCCAGTTCAATAAAGCCTTCTACAAATTTCCTAGTTATCTGCGACGTGCTGCGATCTCATTCTCTGCCGGTCAAGTTAGCAGCTTTGTTACTCGTTATCGGGATTGGCAGTCTGGGAATAGAAAAAGAAGAGATGCTAAACCTCCAAGGTTGAATGCAGACACTGGTTGTTACCCTTCTTTGTACAAAGGACAATGTTATAAATTACATGGTTATGACCAAGTCGAAATCAAGGTTTTCAATGGCTCTGACTGGGTTTGGACTACTATCCAAGTTACTAGTTTAAGAGAACGTCATCTAGTAGCATCCAACAAGATAATGTCTCCTTCATTGGTTTTAAATGAGAGGGGTTACTACTTGTCCGTTCCATTTGCCTGTAAGCCAGAAAAGAGAAAACCAGAGGCCAACGTCACAGCAGTTGATTTAGGAATAAATACAACAGCTACGATAGCAGTCGTAACTCATAGCGGCACTGTAATTCATCGTGAATTCGTTCACCCTGGAAGAGACATAGACCGTCGAGATAAGCGACTAAAATCCGTATCCACTCGGGCGTCTAAGACTATGGGTAAAGGCGGAAGACTCCATAAGGGGTTCTGCTCTAAAACCTATGAAAAATGCCGAAGAATCAATCATCAGATAGGCCACATTGTTTCAAAGCGAATTGTAGAGATTGCTGAACAGTTTAATTCTGTTCGCGTAGCGTGGCCTACGGCCTTAGCTATAGTATTTGAGAATCTTAAGGGCTGGAAGCCGAAGGGTGGCAAAAAACGATCCAACCTT
Organism: Moorena sp. SIO3B2; assembly: GCF_010692525.1. Lineage (NCBI taxonomy): Bacteria > Bacillati > Cyanobacteriota > Cyanophyceae > Coleofasciculales > Coleofasciculaceae > Moorena > Moorena sp. SIO3B2. The sequence continues at coordinate 524 of NZ_JAAHHE010000765.1, read as the reverse complement.
CGACAAAGATTCCACGGCTGGCTTAAAGCTAAAATTCGCAATTTCACTGAGATGAAGTGGGCTGAATTAGGCGGAAAAGTAATTGAAGTCGTGGCGGCTTACACTTCAAAATTAGCCTATGATGGTTCCGGCAAAGTTAGACGCAGCTCAAAAAATTACTCTCTAGCAACTTTCCCTTCAGCTAAGCGCTTTAATGCAGATTTAAATGGTGCTTACAATATCGGTGCTAGAGGTGTGTTTAAACTCGTTCGTAGAAATAGCAACGAGGGTCGTTCCAGCAAAAGATTTGGACGACCGCCTAGAAGCTGGGTTTGCCTGTGTGATCTGTGGACTAACGGTAGTTCTAGATTAGCATAGGACACCACCACCTCGGCTTGCCAGGTGGTGGAAGCTTCATGGGTTGCTGAAAATCCTGTCAGGAAAACTAGCCGAGCATGTGGGTAAACCTGAAGCTTATGTGATGACAGCGTTTGAGCCTGGTGTTGCTATGACGTTTGCTGGTAGCTTTGACCCAGTTTGCTATG
>NZ_JAAHHE010000764.1:0-1871 GCF_010692525.1 Moorena sp. SIO3B2 | reverse complement strand
CTTGGGAATAGTGTCGCTAGCATCACAATTAAAACCGTTTCTACCAGAATTCCCCCTTTGTTGAAACCCAACCAGCTAGCGAGACCATAACCTACAGCACAAATGGTCATACTAATGGCTAATGCCAAACTGATATTGATAACAGAGAGTCCTTGTCGAGACTGGGAGTCAAAGACACTAAACTGACTAGAATTAGTATTCTCCTGAGAGCGCTGGTTAGGGAAAATTCCCCGTAGCCACTTCATGGAAGGTAAAGCAAACAGCACTAAAAAGTACAAGGTCATCACTAAATTATCTGCTGCTACCCCAGCACTGAGTAAATCTCCTGCTCTTAATCCAGTGCTTTCAGCGGTTGCCGCAAAATTAACAGAACCACCAATATAGGTAGCACAAAAAATTGCTGCCAACTGCCAACCTTGCTCTCCTAAAGGAATGAGATAGTAAGCCACTACTGTTCCTAGGATTGTTCCCACTGCACCAATGCCATAGGCAATTAAGGTAAACCCAGCCTCCCACACAATCCGAAACAAATCAGCTTGGAATAGTAGTAAAGGAATAGCTAATGGAACTAAGTAAGACCAGACCACACCATAGGCGGGAGCATCCGGTGGGATAATCCTAAGATTAGATAGGATGAACGTTACCAAAATGGTGACAACAGCCCCAGATAGTTTAGCTCCCCAAGGAGTTCGTTCTGCCCAGAATCCAATTGTTGCTGCTGACAGCAACACAGCCCATAGAGCGAAATCTTGATTAGGATTTATAAGAGACGTTGTCATGTTTTTTAGGAATGCTTATCTAAAAGCTTTTCAAATAAACTTTCCGATGCCCAAAACGATGTATTTTTAAGATTATCGACAACAACAGGTAAATTGATAAGTTTCATAGTAGCTGCCCGGTCTAAAATTCCCAAAATACCTGTGATGGTTAATCCTCGTTCTTTTGCTATGCGCCTTGCCTTCATATCATCTAGCAAAATTAAATCTGCTGTGAGTTCTTGAGCTAAAAGAATAGCTGCCAGTTCTCCGGGGTCTAGCAAATCTAGAACTGAATCGGAAGATAGGCTAACGGGTCTAATTTTCAGCCAAGGGGGTGGGGTGGCAATCCAAGTTTGCACAGGTGGTGGGGCAGCCACATCTGATAGCTCGTCATACACTGCTTGGGGAATAATGATTTGCCCAAACAGTTGGGGTAGCAGGTTAATCTGCCCAATCAGGATTAGGTAGTTAATCGGGGAAGTATTAGAAACAACGATCATCCAGGGTTGGCAAATAGATTGTCCAGGGTTTGGCTATCTTGCTCTAGGTCAGCTTCGGTGTAGGGAAGGTAAGCTTTTTCCTGCTTGAGGAATTGGTAGGTTTCCCAGCGAGAAGAAAAGTTAAGGATTCTGCGGACTTGGGCAGCACCAAGCTGACCTTGACGATAGCGATCAGCCACAATCAGTTCAAGGATTCTGCGGGAGAGGTCACCTACTTGGAGTTGACTAGCGATTTCATCGGGGAGTTGGATGGTAATTTCCATAGGGGTAATCGGAGTCTGTCCATAGATGCAGTTTAACTCCAAAGTTAGGGCAGCAGTGTGTGAGAGCCTAGCTAAACTCCGACAAATCAACTAAAATAAACCCGTCAGCTGTCAGCCGTCAGCTGTCAGCCGTCAGCTTAAAATAAACCTTCCGTAGCGTGCGCATCGCGCAAACAGCAGGATTTGATAATGCTTACCTGTTTTATTCAAAAGCTGAACGCGCACGGGTGCGCGTAGCGCATCAGCTGATAGCTGATAGCTGATAGCTGACATCACTCAAACTTCCAAATCTTAATAGTATTATCTTGAGAACTACTAGCAATGGTAGCACCATCATGGCTAATAGCAAC
>NZ_JAAHHE010000763.1:0-1879 GCF_010692525.1 Moorena sp. SIO3B2 | reverse complement strand
CTCTGATAAAAATTCGTGGGTGCGACGTACAGCAATTGTACAGTTAGCTCAAGGTTACCAAGACCACCCAGATACCTTAGCCCTACTTCAAGCATGGGCTCGCTCTGATACTGATTCGTCGGTGCGAGTTACAGCAATTGAACAGTTAGCTCAAGGTTACCAAGACCACCCAGATACCTTAGCCCTACTTCAAGAATCGGCTCGCTCTGATACTAATTCGTGGGTGCGAGTTACAGCAATTGAACAGTTAGCTCAAGGTTACAAAGACCACCTAGATACTTTACCCCTACTTCAAGAATTGGCTCGCTCTGATACTGATTCGGATGTGCGAGGTATAGCAATTGAACAGTTAGCTCAAGCTTGGCACAATCAGCCTTGGTTATGGGAATTTTTACGCGATCGCACTCTCCATGACCCTTTTGAGCGTAAGAAATTATGGGATGACAATCCTCGACAAGCAGCCCTTAAGGCCATCCTCGAATATTATCCTAACCATTCCCAAATCCAATCCTTATTGGAGGATAGAGCAGACCATGACTCCGATCCTAAACTACGGAAGTTTGCTCAGGAGGAATTGGCCAGATTATCGAGGTTTTGATAGTAATCAAGTATAGAGGGTTTTCAAACGAGTTGTAAATTAATCGATGGTCGAAAAAGGCAAAATGCAACAGGCAAGAGGCAATAGGGGCAAGAGTTACAGAGTTTTTTATTAAACTAAAAAAAGACCTTTTCCGTTTACATCTCAAATGTAAAGCCTATATATACATACCAGAGTTATGGTTAACAGACAGTAAAAAACTCCCAAAGTCAAAAACCTTGGGAGGGTCATTTTAGGTTATATTCAACCCAGTCTAGCATCCGTATTTGATTAGTATGGATCATCAAATGAAGTACCGACATTTGCTTCTAGCCACAAGCGCGATCGCGTAGCGTGACCTTTGGTCAATCGCATTTTGGCTTTCTTGGTCTGTTGCTAACCTTTCCATCATTTATCCACAGCGCTTCCCTCACTTAGCCAGCTCCCTCAAAGCATTTTCATACCTCTTGCTGACTTTCTGATAAGCTGCCATTACCTTTTCAAACTCAGGGTCTTTCGTGGTGATTTCAACACCATCAGCGGTTTCTGTGATAAATACAGTATCTCCCTGGCCAACATTCAGCTGTTGTAGGATCTCTTCAGGTAGGGTTATGCCTAGGGAATCACCAATCTTATTAATTGTGAGCTTGTACATATTGTAAAGGGAGTCGGGAGTCGTAAAAATCCTATATTATTATATATATATCATTACTATGAAAACCGCTATATAATATTCCCTATTCTTTCTCCCTACGCGCCCGGATCCCACACTCCCTTCAAAAAGCTAGAATCCCCAATCACTAATGATTTGGGGACTTTGTAACGGTATTTAGAGATTAGTCCAGAATAGAAAAAGAAGGCAGTAAGTGCGATTGGGTAGTGAAACCGAGGGCGGTGCAGAAGTTGGGGTTTTAGGAGGAGGGGCGATCACCTGCCTACACCGCCTTTTCGATCACCACCTACTGAGGATACTATTTTGCTTCCAGGAATCCCTTAACTGTCTCAACAGAAATAGAGATCACGGGATGATTAAATATAGCTTTGAATCCCTCAAATCCTAATGCTTTTGAAGCGCATATTAGTCGGTGCTTAAGAGTAGGATTATCATTAATTTCTTCCTTGATAATTTCAATAGCAACAGATTCTTTAGCAGTTCTGGGATTTTCAGCAAGCTCGTTTAGTAATTGCTTAATCTCAGCTTTAATATCAGCCAATTCATCTGGTCTAATCTCAATTTCTCCACTTTTTACCTTAACATCTTCTAGATTAGCTTTTGAAGGTACAGTTATAGATGTCTTATTT
>NZ_JAAHHE010000762.1:0-1884 GCF_010692525.1 Moorena sp. SIO3B2 | reverse complement strand
TTTGTAAGTTCATGTAGGGTGGGCAGTGCAGCAGACAGATTCAGAAGTTTGCAAAGCGCGTTGCTAGACACTGCCCACCCTACGATTAATGACTTTTGTAACTGATTAACTGCACTTGATATGACTCTGCTACCTCTACCGATCTTTTTTTTAAAACCTGGGAACTTTCACTTCACCTATGCGTCTGGGGATGGTGTTTGGGAAGCTGTCAACTCTGATACCCAAGGAGTTGAGCTATCTGAAAGAGTTATCTAATCAGGAGAGTTGTGTTCTATGTCTAGTGCATCTACTTGGAATGCCACAAGCACTGCCATGTTGCTATTGGGAATAGTAACTGGTGTGACTGCGCCGATGGTAATTGCGGTACCAAACCAAACTAGCTTTATTGATATTCAAGGTCATTGGGCAAAACCGTTCATTGAAGGGTTGGCAGCAGAAAACCTGGTAAATGGATATGCCAATGGCACCTTTAAACCTGATCAAGCTGTTACTTACGCTCAGTTCTCTGCAATGGTCAGCCAAGCTTTCAGCGAAAATAATTTAGCTTTGCCCAAAACATTTGATCGTGAAGCGGCTGAGTATTGGGTAAGTCGTAACCTAACTGAGCAGGATAAATCCAACAGCCAACTACGTCCATCTTCGCCACTTTCTCGGGGACAAGTATTGGTGTCATTGACTAATGGTTTGGGTTTAAATCGTTTGGGTTTATACTCTAGCACTTCAGTCAAGAATACTCTCTCTTCCTATGAAGACCTATCCCGAATCCCTGACTATGCCAAAGTTAGCGTTGCGGCTGCTACCCAAAAGGCTATGGTGGTTAACTACCCGAATGTAACCTATCTTGATTTTGGTCAACCTGCCACCCGTGCTGATGTGGCAGCGTTTATTCATCAAGCTTTAGTGAATGAAGAGGTATTAGCTCCCCTGTCTAGTCAACATCCAGCCTCTCAATATATTGCTCAGCTGACGGGAGAGACTAAATCTGTGGGTGACGACAGCCTGATGGAATCAACTCAGACAACTGAAAAAACTGAGGGGACTGATTCCACTGAGTCAATGACTAGTAAGGATGAACTCCCAGAAACTAAGGAATATCAAGTTTCCAAAGGTACAGTGATTGATGTAGCCTACACAGTATCAGACAAGGTGGCTGTGGAGCGTGGTGAAACTATTGATATGACGCTGTTAGTGGCTGAGGACATCAAAAATGAGCAAGGAATAGTCTTAATTCCAAAAGACAGCGAGATTGAGGGTCAATTAGTACCGCGTTATAGTGGTTCTCAGTTTCTTGGTACTCAGTTTGTGGCTCAAAAACTTAAAATTGGTGAATTATCCTATAACACCATCAATGCCACCTCGAAACTGGTTACTGATGCTAAGCCTGATGATACGGAGAAACAAACATTAGAAGGTGCTGCGGTTAATATTTTGACTGGTGTCTTAACTGGTGGTAATTCTAATCAACAACCGGAGCAGCAAAATCCTATGATCATTAATCCGGAACAGGATTTACCACTAACACTGGGTTCTGATTTATATCTCCAAGTAGCTACTAAAACGCCAGAAATGCCAGAAACCCCAGAAGCCCCAGAAGCTATGGACACTGAAGAAATCCCAGAAGCTATGGACACTGAAGAAATGCCAGCAACACCAGAAGCCCCACCAGTTCTAGAAGCACCAAAACTTGAGCTTCCGCAAGTGCCACCCTTACAGGTTCCAACTCGGTAACCCACCTACAAGAGTGCCTAGTTAAGGATTCAGAAGAGACATGCGATCGCATGTCTCTTCAATTGTATCGAGGCAAACGCTTAACAGTCGGACAGACTATCAATACTGAGGGGAAGCATTTCTCCGTTGATCGTCAGTCCTAATAACATCGGCTCT
>NZ_JAAHHE010000761.1:0-1888 GCF_010692525.1 Moorena sp. SIO3B2 | reverse complement strand
AGTCAAGTTACAGCAGACTTCCTAGTGCAATAGTGGAGGCAGTAATGAAGCGAGATTTAGATTATTTCATTGGTGAGCGTGCTGAACATCTGGCGATAGTATACTTGACACGTAGCCAAGATCTAGTTGTGGAAAGGATGAAGGCTGATTATGGGCTAGATATGTTGGTAACAATACTACGGGATAAATTACCGACAGGAAGGGTTTTTGGTGTTCACATCAAAGGTCGAGACAAAGCTTTCAAGGACATACAGCAAGAAGCTTCATTAGTTTTGTCTGACCAAGAAAAGAAGTACTTTCAAGATTTGCCATTCCCGGTATGTGTATTGTTTTTCACTATGGACGATGACAGGGGCTATTACCGATGGTTGAAGTATCCAAGTGAATCCAACCAGAGCCTTCATATTCTTGAAAACAATCAATGGCGTTCTCTGGATCAGGAGCAGGTTAGCCAGATAATCGCAGAAGTTAATGCTTGGTATAATCGGAAGCACCAATCCGCCGCATAACAACACCCATCCACCCGAGCGCCTTACCGTTAAGCTCAAAACCAGGAGACTTAAGTGGCATACAGTGACTTTACTCTAAAAAAAGTCAAGCTTGACTTTAATATTCAGACTGTCGAGGATCAGTCACTATTTTCCAATAGTGAAGAAATTGAAATAAGTGATTATCTCGCACAGACCTTAAAAAGAAATCTCCCTTTAGCGTTAGCCATTAATACGGAAAAAGCTAGGTCAGAACTAATCATTATTAATATTTTACTGGAAGTCAAAGAAAAATCATCTCAAAAAATTAGTCTATTCTCAGGGATTGATTTTAATGTCGATAAGGAAAAAGGCTTAACTGGATTTTGCGATTATATCATTAGTGGTTCAGAAGAGCAGTTATATTTAGATTTGCCGGTAATTACAATAGTTGAAGCTAAGAATGAAAATATTATTTCTGGCTTAGGTCAATGTATTGCGGAAATGTATGCCGCTCAACTCTTTAATCAAGAATAAAGTTATGATTTACCCTGTGTATATGGTGCAGTAACAACAGGGGATGAATGGAGGTTTGTTAAGCTTGATAAAAATGTCGCTTATATCGATAATGATAGTTATTATATTAGCGATATTAATAAAGTTATTGGGATTTTAGTGAACATGGTTAAAGGAAAAGCGTAATACTATTAGCCAAGGGAGCAGGGAGCAGGGAGCAGGGAAGAAGGTAAAAATTATGTGTACCTCATTATGCTAAAAACCGCTACTTTAGCAAAGGGAACGGCGTTGCTGAATCAAGGAATGAATGGATGATGATCTGGTTTTGGTCAAGCCCCCTAAATCCCCCAACTTTGCGGTGCGACCCAAGGGCGATTTACTCGCCCATTGGAAAGCGCACCGGAAGGGACTTTGAAAGTCTTTTTCCCCCCAAAATTGGGGGGCTAGGGGGGCAAAACCATACCCAGAATCAGCAACGCCAAGGGAACAGGAGAAATAGAAAAAATTCTGTCTACCTCATTCTCCCGACTCCCGATTCCCGACTCCCGACTCCCGACTCCCGACTCCCTAAAACCCAATCGACAACTGGGATAATTGTGAAATCAATCCTATAATTCCCCCGATTAACACTAACCATACGGAATTTACCTTAAAGCGAAATACCAGCACCGCGCTAACTATTGCTACCATAACGGTTAACCAATCTACTAAAGCAGTACGTGCTAAGATATAAGTTACTCCTGTCATCAGTCCTAAGGAAGCCGCATTAACACCGTCGAGGAATCCACTTGCCCAGGGGGATTGGCGTAGCTTGGGCACCCAAGGATTGAGGATTCCGACTAACACAAAGGCAGGCAAAAAGATTCCAATTGTTGCAGCTACTGCGCCAACATTTCCATTCAGCA
>NZ_JAAHHE010000760.1:0-1888 GCF_010692525.1 Moorena sp. SIO3B2 | reverse complement strand
AAATTGGGACAAATGTAAATAAGGGAGGCAAAGGTTGTTCTAATACTAATTCAGCATCTACTTCCCAGAGATTAATTACCCGATAATCTTGACGGGCCTTTAATCCCATGAATTCGCTTTCGTAGCAATTTTCAATGGTGACCGTGGCTGGGGGCGGCAAGATGTTAATTAATACTGGATAAGCAGATAGGTTGTATTTCTCCTCAGCTAAAGCCACATAATTGCGCATTCGCTGAGGCATGTTCTGGTCATAGCGTAGTTGTAATTCATTGAGAATCAGAAATTCGGAGTGTTCAGGACTAGAGGCTTTGACAATCACATCGCTTTCGCGACTAATCCATTGGAACTCAGCATCCAGCAACTGAGATGCCCGCACTTGGGAATTACCGGTTACCCATTGCACCCAAGCATTAGGAGCGAGACTGATGAGGCGTTTGCTACCAATATCTACAGGTTTTGCCATACAATACAATTGATCGAATCAAGACTAATTACTGAGTTAAACCCAGGGCTGTTTCTGGGGTTCAACTAAAATTTGATTACTGAAGAGCTGGGCAAGTCACACTTCCCAAACTTCCTGTTTTTTAAGATTCTTCGTCTATAGACTCTCCCTCTATAGAATCGCCGTCTATAGGGTCTCCTAAATCGAAGATAATAATAAATTTTTCATCGGGCATCAGTCGTTTCAGAGCCTGCAAGTGCCCCTCCGCATCAGAACGGTTGCGAAAACGACGCACAACCACCCGCTGCATCTTCGGCAATAGACGAATGAGCGCCCATGGATATAGGCGTTGAGAGTACGACATAAAATATTAGGTATCTCCTTAACTGGGGCTCCAGAGCCAGCCTGTAGCTGGGAGAAACTGTCGGCTGGCTCTTACCGTGGAACGTTTTAGCGCCCACGGTAATTTTATTATAACACAAAAAATACTCTATTATAACATTTTTTGAAAACTTTTGTAACAAATGGGGAATAGGGAGCAGGGAGCAGGGAGCAGGGAGCAGGGAGCAGGGAGCAGGGAGTAGTGGAGTAGTGGAGTGGGGCAAAATCCTGTATTAATAATTCATTAATATAAAAATAAAGTTATTAATTAACTACTTACTATGTGCGATGGCAGCTTGGAGCCGCTGCACGATTAACCTTGGCCTTTTGGCCACGCTACGCGAACGGTCAAGCTACGCGATGCTCCTTGGCCAAAAGGCCACGCTACGCGAAGGTCGCCGCTCCGCGAAAGCATTTGCCGATCGAATAGTTATATGCGATCGCATTCCCGATTCCCAATTACCGATTCCCGATTCCCGATTCCCGATTCCCGATTCCCGATTCCCGATTCCCGAAAATTAATGGTCCGTGTAAGATTGTGTATCAGCCGGATAATCCACTCGATTGTGGTCCTCGTTTGTGGATTGAAACCTTCTGTGATATTCACTTTATGGGTGGTAGTTTTCCGGCTAGTAGCTAAGTTGATCAAGGGTTTTTATCAAATTCTTTTTGACAAGATTCTATATGATGATCCTTATTGTTATAAGCATAGTGTAGAGGATACTTGCTAGAGTTAGAGATTTTATCCCAACTTATTCGATACCACTTCGATAAATTTATGGGGTCAACACTTTCGACCTGTGGGATAAAATCAATGCCATAAGAAATTTGAGTTACGTCTTCCAGTATATTACGCCGTATAACTCCTCTCAAACAAACTATATAATCACTTTGAAACCCATATTTTTTACCTAATATCTTATTTCCTTGCTTCTGGAAAATAAGATATAGATTAGAGCCTTTGTTCTGCTGGTAAAAATAGATGCCATCAGTAAAGCCTTCTACTCCCACTAATTGTCTCCACTTTTTTTCCCACTTAAGGATCGCATCTTGAGCTTGATTATA
>NZ_JAAHHE010000076.1:0-26619 GCF_010692525.1 Moorena sp. SIO3B2 | reverse complement strand
TCAGCAACTGATCCAAAACAACAACATTCCAACTTCTAACTCAGTAAACTAACCTCCACAAAACAAGTTTCACTTATGGTCGCCAGGGCGTCAAAACCCTGTCTTGATGCAGTCGCTCATGGGGGAAACCCCCAAGACCGCGCTGCATCGCTGGCAAATTACTATCCTAGTTTACGTAAAAATAGCGAATCAAAAAAGTCATCACCTCACCAGGCTTACCGGTGGGCTCGGGAGTGCTCCACTCATCGGGGTAGGCGTACTTAAGGCCATAAATGGCAAGAATTGTCTTCCGAACTTGTTCAGGAGAACCAACCAATAAGTGCTTGACTTTCTTACGTTTGCGACCAGGGTTTTCTGGGGTGTTATTGTCATCGGAGTTAGGCGGAATGTTGTTGGTCATGAATCGTGACTCGTGTAAATTGATTATATTATTAATATATTTATAAATTAATCATTTGTCAAGGTATTTAGAGATTTTTTTTTATTACGAAATATGGAGATTGTGGAGAGTGAAATAAATCGTATAATCGTAGGGTGGGCAGTGCTTGATAGCAATTTCAAAGCTTGTAGTAGCTTTAATTGGCACTGCCCACCAGCAGAAAATAAATTGTAAAATATAGTAAAATGAATCGTAAGTTAAAATGAATCGTAGGGTGGGCAGTGTTCCTATATTTTTTTTTAGCTTGTAGTCAGTAAAATGAATCGTAGGGTGGGCAGTGCTTGATAGCAATTTCAAAGCTTGTAGCAGGTTAAATCGGCACTGCCCACCAGCAGAAAATAAATTATAAAATAGTAGTTGTATAAATTTTTGCTAAAATGAATCGTAAGGTGGGCAGTAATCATACCAATTTAAAAGCTTACCATCGGGATTATACTTACTGCCCACCCTACATCAACTACTCTGCCCACCAACAGAAAATTAATTGTAAAATAGAGTAAAATGAATCCTAGGGTGGGCAGTAATCATACTAATTCCAAAGCTTACCATCGGGATTATACTTACTGCCCACCCTACATCAACTTCTCTGCCCACCAACAGAAAATTAATTGTAAGATAGAGTAAAATCAATCGTAAGGTGGGCAGTAATCATACTAATTCCAAAGCTTACCATCGGGATGATACTTACTGCCCACCCTACATCAACTACTACCTATTCCCTAGTTTCACGATTTTTTAGAAAGCAGTGAACAACTAATCACGGAGATATTTTTTGATATTCACCAATAGTAAAAATCGTGAACTAAGTGAACTTTGAAATCACAAATTACTAATATTAATTTATTGAGCCTATAGTTGGAGATAAGAGGGTTACTCAACTAAAGGCTGAATAAATCATGTCTAAATCAAACAAAGAATCTGACCCAGAAACCACCTACTTTAACGAGCGCATTCGTCAAGCCAAGCTTGCCTTTAACTTGCTTGTCGGGGCTACAATTATAAGCGGGATTGTGGGTCTAATCGGGGCAGGATTATTAATGTCCAACAAGCTATCTGATGGAATAGTTACTACCAGTGTGGGATTAGCATCAAGTATGCGTTTTGTTAAGCTAGCTAAGGATGCTAATGACCGGCTAGATGAAGCGATTAGAGAGGCAGAAGAGGAAGATGATAATGAAGAGTCGTAGAGACTAATTATAGCCCAGGGAATAGGAAACTCTGTTCCCTATTCCGGACAACTGTTGGGAAGTCTAATGTATCGCTGCTGGTGTTAGATGCTGCTCATATCCCCGCCAGACACCAACTAATACTCCTTGAACCTGAACATGTTTTGCCATCACTTCTATGGGGTGGTACTTAGCATTAGAGGGTTTGAGAGTAACTTTGTGACCCTTACGATAGAAACGTTTCAAGGTTGTACCATGTCCATCCACCCGTGCCGCGACAATTAAACCATTCTTGATGTCATCGGGATCAGGCACTGGTCGCATAATCACCACATCCCCTTCTGCAATTAAGTCTTCGATCATGCTGTCTCCAGTAACCCGCAGAGCAAAGTTACCTGGTTGGTGGAAGAAGCCAGATATATTCAACTCCTCAACTGTGTCGGTGAAGGGTTCCACTAGGCCCCCGGCTGCGATCGCTCCTAAGACAGGAACTCCCAAATTAGAATGCCGCAGCAGCCTAATCGTCCGGGCTTTTCCTTCCGTCCAATCAATATATCCCTTACTACGCAAATGTTCCAGCCTACTCTGAATCGGTGCTGGTGAGCGCAAGTTCATTGCTCTCATCATTTGCCGGATCGAAGGGGCATGGTGTGACACCCGAATATAATTAACCAGCCAATCGTAGAGTTCTTGTTGAGCAGATGTGAGGTTTTCCATAAGACTCTTGACAAAAAATGGTCGTTCTTAGTGATTGCTCTATAGAACATTGGTACTATCAACTATTGTCATTTGTCCAGAGTATTGTTCGGTTTTGGAGGGTGGTAAGTGTGTTAAGTGTGGGGAGATGGGGAGAAACCGGAGATGGGGAGAAACCGGAGATGGGGAGAAACCGAAGATGGGGAGAAACCGGAGATGGGGAGTCATAGCATTTTTCCTAGCTATGAAGTAAACAGGATTTTTTCCCGATTCCCGATTCCCGATTCCCGTTCCCCTCCTGGGAGGGGTTAGGGGTGGGTTCCGACTCCCGACTCCCGTTCCCCTCCTGGGAGGGGTTAGGGGTGGGTTCCGACTCCCGACTCCCGTTCCCCTCCTGGGAGGGGTTAGGGGTGGGTTCCGACTCCCGATTCCCTATTCCCTATTCCCTTACCATTCACTCAACCCCTAAAAGACTGACCAGTAAAGCTTTTTGAGCATGTAAACGGTTTTCGGCCTGGTCCCAAACACGCGATCGCGAGCCTTCGATTACCTGGTTTGTAATTTCTTCTCCCCGGTGAGCGGGTAAACAGTGGAGTACAATTGCTGATGGGTCGGCATGGTCTAACAACTGTTGATTAACTTGATAAGGCTCAAAAATTGGAATTCGCTCCTCAGCTGAAGCTTCCTGACCCATACTTGCCCAAACATCAGTATAAATTACTTGAGATTCCTTGGCAGCAGCTATTGGGTCATTGGTAACCATTACTTCTGTGCGGCTAGCTGCGGTTTTCAGGGCAAGCTCACAAATAGCACTATCAGGTTGATAAGCTGGTGGTGTGGCGACTCTGACATTCATTCCCATTAGAGCGCAGCCCAACATTAGTGAATGAGCGACATTATTACCGTCGCCAACATAAGTCAATGTCAAACCAGCCAGTGTTCCAAAGCATTCCTGAATCGTTAACAAATCGGCTAAAATCTGACAGGGATGCTCCCAATCAGTCAAAGCATTAATAATTGGAATCTTGGCATATTCAGCAAAGGTTTCCAACTGTTTTTGCTCAAAGGTACGAATTGCTAGAATATCCAAATACCGATCTAACACTCGCGCTGTATCTACTACCGGTTCTCCACGACCAACTTGGGTGACATTGGGATTTAAGTCAATCACCTGACCGCCTAGTTGGTACATAGCTACGGAAAAACTAACCCGTGTTCGTGTGGAAGCCTTATAAAACAATAATCCCAAAACCTTATTGCACCTAGGATTCCACTGACCTTTTTTTAACTTAGTGGCTTTATCCAATAGTTCCTGAATGTCACTAGCACTGAGGTCTGTGAAGCCTAGAAAATCGCGTCCTTTTAACGTATTCATGTTCTGTATTCAATGAGTAAACTAGTTTCCCCTAGCCACAGTTATACACACAATTGCCCAGAAAACAAAGTGTACTATTTACCTGGAATGAGCACCTTATAGCTCCCCAGTTTTTGTTAAGATGCACCATCTTAAGACGCTATCATATTTATCTTAAAAAATCATAGCCATTCTCCCAAAAAAGACTAAAAAACTAGTTAGTCTTTTCTAGGAAAACAACCTTGAATCTTGGCTAGAGTTATTCACTCTACCACAAAATTTCGCTATAACATAATCCCAGTCTATTTAATCTAGCCCTAAATGTCATCAAAAATTGACAAATCCTTATTAAATAATACAAATGTCTGGCCCGATTCAGCACTAGGGAGTGGGGAGTCGGGAGTGGGGAGTCGGGAACAGGTAGTAGCGCTATAGTATTTACATTTGAGATGTGAACAAATAATGAAATGCGTTAGGGAACACAAAACTCCGGATACATAACAATATTAGGTAATACAGCGTTTTTTGTCTTAGAAAAAATGACAATCTAGTTTTACAAATCATTTGGAAACCCTATATGTTCAGATTCGCAAAAGGTAAACCACAAACTAGACTAAGATGGCTGCTGCTGAATCTAGGATTGTTGGTCACCCCAGTGATGATTTATGCACCAGTTGAGGCAGCAGAGAAAATCTATATTTCCTATGGTCCAATCGAGTTTTCTCTACCGATCGCAGCTCTAGAAGTTTATGCGACAGTTGGCAAAGTTGAGCCATCCTTAGCTTTCTATGCGGGGTATGTAAAGCCGGAAGAATTCAAACAACTGCGGGAGGTCTTAATCACTCCCATTGATGTCACACCAGTAGCGATCGCTCAATTCCTCTACTCACCTCAAGGGGAAATAATTCTACAACGGGTAGGTGAAGTCATACAAACCAAAGCTCGTCAACCCGGTTTCTATGCCATTCGAGCTGCTTTAATCAAAGCCGCTTTTAAGCCAGAAGGGTTGACGATTTTGAATGTGTTGCAGGAATTTCCGACTTACGGCATTCGGATTAACTCACAACGGGGTTTTGAAATTATTGATGACTTATCGAAGCTGATTCAGCAAACCCAGATCGCCATTGCAGCAGTGGAACAGGCATCAGAGCAGGAAGCCGCAGCCCAGACAGAGCGAGGTTTATCCGATTTTTCCCTAGACTTACGGCAACCCGGTTCAGTCAACTATGCCAAGCAAACCATTACCTTCGATCACCTCAGCCGTCGCCGAGAGTTTCCCGTTGACTTGTATTTGCCAGAGTCCCCAAGGGAAGGGTTAGCACCAGTGATTGTTATTTCCCACGGACTGGGTTCAGAACGGAAGACATTTGAGTACTTAGCCCGTCACCTGGCATCCCATGGATTTGCTGTGGCTGTACCGGAACATCCAGGCAGTAATGCGGATCAAATACAGGCTTTGTTAACTGGTCTTGCCAAAGAGGCAGCTCCACCATCAGAATTTATTAACCGTCCTGTGGATATTAAGTTGTTACTGGATGAACTAGAAAGTTCCTTTAAAGGGCAGTTAAATTTGCAACAGGTGGGAGTATTAGGTCAGTCCTTTGGGGGTTACACATCCTTAGCTCTTGCTGGAGCCGAGATCAATTTTGAGCAATTGCAAAAGGATTGCGCTCCTTTAAATCAGGATACCTTGAATATATCCCTACTACTTCAGTGTCGTGCCTTTGACTTGCCACCACAGGACTATCAGTTATCGGATCAACGGATTAAAGGTGCGATCGCAATTAATCCAATTACTAGCACAGTCTTAGGAAAATCCCAACTTAGCGAAATTCAAGTGCCGCTGATGGTAGTCGCTGGTAGTGGTGATACCATAGCGCCAGCGTTACCAGAACAGATTCAACCCTTTACTTGGCTGACAACTCTACAGAAGTATCTAGTATTGCTCAAGAGAGGAACCCACTTTTCCACCCTCGCCCCATCAGAAGATGATGTCCCCTTACCTGAGGCAGTGGTTGGTCCTGACCCAACTATTGCTCAGGAGTATATGAAGGCATTGAGTTTAGCATTTTTCCAAACCTATATTGCTGGTAAATCAGAGTACCAAGCTTATCTGAGTGCTGCCTATGCTCAATCCCTTAGTCAAGAGCTGATGCCCTTGAGTTTGCTGACAATTCTCGATCCTCTGGTACGGGAAAAAGCGGGGTTGTAAGGTAAGAATTTAGCGGTCAGCGGTCAGCGGTCAGTGGTCAGTGGTCAGTGGTCAGTGGTCAGCTTATTTGATTCAAAAGCTGTTCGATGTAGCCTGCCCTATAGGCATAAGCTAATAGCACCTCAAGTAGCACCATCTGTAGCGCTTAAGCTGGTAGCACCTCAAGTAGCGTGTGCGTAGCACATAAGCTGATAGCTTACTCAATTATTGATTTACAGCCCCACCTTTTGGACTATTTTCCGCTGAGGTCGCAGTCACAGGAGGGTTAGACTGATCAAAATTAGCCAAGTCTTGAAAAGCGTTGGCTAAAACCACTAGGGCTTGTTGGCGGTGCTTAACGCTTTCTTGTACTCCTTGGACTTGTTTTTCTAGTGCTGAAAGTTTTTTTTGGTTAGCTTCTAAGTCAGTTGCCAGATTCGATGGCACTTGGTTTTTAAGTTCAGATAGCTGACGTTCTAGCTGTTGAACTTGTTTTGCTATAGCAATTCTATCTCCCATGAGGTACAAAGGTATCCCCCGTTGGTCCCCCTTAAAAAGGGGGACTTTGAGGTTTATAACTGTACCTCATAAATTCAATCAACGCTATAGTTCTAATTCTCCCTGAGCCTCTTTCAATGACGTAATTTCTGTAGTTAGCTGCTTGA
Source organism: Moorena sp. SIO3B2 (assembly GCF_010692525.1). Lineage (NCBI taxonomy): Bacteria > Bacillati > Cyanobacteriota > Cyanophyceae > Coleofasciculales > Coleofasciculaceae > Moorena > Moorena sp. SIO3B2. The sequence goes on along the minus strand of NZ_JAAHHE010000076.1, from coordinate 20,108 downwards.
GCTGGGTATAAAAGAAATATCCTGTCCATGCTCCTGCTGCTCCCACCATCAAGATTAAAATCATCCAAATAGCGGTGAAGCGACCCATTTTTTTCTGTAGCTGCTTTGTTTCTTGCTCATGTTTCTTCTTATCGGACATGGCAGTCATTTGAAATTCCACCAATGCTTCAGCGACTTCTTCGATATGTTGCTGTTGGAGATTAGCAAGAGGATTGGCTGGGGTAACAACAGGAAGGGCTGTGTTGGGAAGGGCTTTGTTGTCTATAAAAAAATCGTTGATCGTGCTTTTTTCACTTAGATGATTGTTGTTAGACATGGCCTTGATTAGAAACTGTTTAGTGTTGAGGGTTGATAGCAAAGAGAACAGTGATTAGTTAGTAGGTAGTAGATAGTAGGTAATTTATGATCAACAATGGGCAAAATTAATTGAGTAATACTCTAGTGTTTAGTGTTTAGTGTTTAGTGTTAACCATCAATAATTAATAAAAAAAATACCATTTTAATTGAGTGGTTTTCCAGGAATTTACTGGTGCAAATTGCTGCTGCAACTGCTTGTAAGTCATAGCACCAAGGGGACTGATGGCAGCAATACTACCTCCTAGGATCACAATACTTAAAACCAGCAAGATTTGGAGCCGTTTCACTGAGGCTTCTAGGGCTTGCACCTCCTGTTGCAGCCCATTGATAACTCTAAGTGCTCTGAGGTCAGACCATATACTATCTTCTTGAAGAAATTCGCAATCGCTATTGTTGTCAGTCGTAATCATTGTTTGAATACTCCTTCAATAAAGGTTTCTTGCTACCTTCTAAGTGATTACTGAGTAAGCATTCAGCCGTTGGCCGTAGGCCAACGGCTGAGAGCTGAGGGCTGAGAGCTGAGGGCTGAGAGCTGAGGGCTGAGAGCTGAGGGCTGAGAGCTGAGGGCTGAGAGCTGAGGGCTGAGAGCTGTTCGCCTAGGGTGCGTGGCACAGGCTTCTAGCCTGTGAAGTAGCGCATATGCTTACATTACTGATCAGCGATCATTAACACAGAGATGATGTTCTGCAGAGAGCTCTGTTTTTCTTTTCTCTCGGATGCAGCGGTTTCTGCTGGTGTTTGGGGTGCAGTTGCTTCTGGTGAACTCGGAGTAGGTTTAGACTGAGAGTTTTCATTACCATCAGTAGCTAGAGATAACAAAGATGCGATCGCTAAAATACTTAGCACCATTGCAAATTGTCTAGTTACCAGTATTGCAACTTGTCTCATGGTATTTTTCTCCTTGAGTTGTATAGACAAAACACGTTGCTCAAATGAGTTAGTGCTTAAGAGCTGTTTCGGCAGATTCTGGTTCAGAACTAGCTTTGAGTGTCTTGTCTTTCTGAGCAGCGTCTGTAGTAGTAGGGGAGTCAGCACTCGGCAACTTTGTCTTTACTTGAACTAGTTTTTCCTTAGCCTGGTCAGTCAGCTGTTTAGTAGTTTGTTGTGCTTGACCAGCAACCTCAGAAAACTTATTTTGCCTATTCTCCGCTACTTTTTTAGTAGTTTCTTGCACTTGAGTGGTGACATCAGAAAGCTTCTGTTGAGCATTACCAGTCACCTGTTTAGCAGTCTGTTGCACTTGAGTAGCAATCTCATAAAACTTCTCTTGGGCATTGCCCGCTACTTTTTTATTGGTCTGTTGTGCTTGACCAGCGACCTCAGAGAGCTTCTGTTGAGCATTACCAGTTAGCTGCTTAGTGGTCTGTTGTGCTTGACCAGCAACTTCAGAGAACTTATTTTGGCTATTCTCCGCTACTTTTTTAGTAGTTTCTTGCACTTGAGTGGTGACATCAGAAAACTTCTCTTGAACATTACCAGTCACCTGTTTAGTAGTCTGTTGCACTTGACCAGCAACCTCAGAAAACTTATTTTGGCTATTCTCCGCTACTTTTTTAGTAGTCTGTTGTACTTGACCAGCAACCTCAGAAAACTTATTTTGGCTATTCTCCGCTACTTTTTTAGTAGTTTCTTGTACTTGAGTGGTGACCTCAGAGAACTTATCTTGAGCATTACCAGTTAGCTCTTTAGTGGTCTGTTGCACTTGACCAGCGACATCAGAGAGCTTCTCTTGGGCATTCCCCGCTACTGTTTTAGCATTTTCTTGGACTTGAGTCGCTAGCCCCTGAGCCCCTTCCATCAGCCCCGCCATATCTTCCTTGGTTTTGGCGTAGTCATCTTTCAAGGATTCAGCCGCCTGAGCAACTTTTTGGTTGATGCCATCGGTATACTGCTCAGCGTTTTGCACCATCGCCTCGATCGCCATCACTCGTTTACCCCCCACACTAGCGATGGCGACAGGGGGAAGTCGGTAGGTGCCATCAGTGACACCACGCCAGCCCTTGGAGCCAAAGATATACTCAACTACCTTTCCAGTTTGGGGGTCGAATCTATAGTCCACCAAAGTACCTGCCTGATTCCCTCCGTCCGTCCACAACTGATGTCCCACAATCGATTCCACTGATGGGGGTTTTTTCGCTGCGGTTTCCGAGTCAAGGTAAACTAGAATGCTGTCGGAGCCAATCGCCTCAATTTCTGCCCAAGTAAATGACCGTTTTTTGCGACCCAGCAGTCCTGACTTGCAAACCAAACCCAAAACTTTATGAGCCATTGGGTCGAGCCACAGCTCAGCTACCCGACCAATTTCTTCAGTGTTTTGGCGATTCAGTACTATCCGGTTGATTACATCACTGTGCTTAATGGCAGTTTCTGATTGTGTGTTCATCAACGTTCTCCTTAGTTTTAAATCAGAGTTTTTAGAGCAAATCTGGTAGCATCGGAGTTGTTAACAACTGGCATTTGCCTCAATTGACTCTTTCGATCTCCTCCTCCCCTCTATAGTCACGACATTAGGCATCAGCTGGTTGTTTAGGCCGAAACAGAGTATTTACTTAGAAATTCGGCTCCTTTGATTAAGCTCTGATGAAAGATTAATCAAACTTTGTGAACAAACTGTGAGGATGCTAGTGGCCTTGGGCGCTAAAAAAGCTTTTGAATGACGGATATCAAAGCAACAACAGAATTCTTCTGTAAGCAGAAAATTGTCAACTGCTTGACCAGATTTGTAAACTATTGGGTTGGTGAAAATTCCTAACTCAAGGTGTAAGCATTCAGCCGTCAGCATTCAGCCGTCAGCTTATTTTATCCAAAAGCTGTTCGGTGTCAGGATAGGCTGAGCCAGCGGTAAACTTTTCAGGACTTACGCATAAAGGCGTTTCTCGTACTTATGAGGTACACTCAATTTTATTCCCCCTACTCCCTACTCCCTACTCCCTGCTCCCTACTCCCTGCTGCCTTGCACTTGCTCCCCCAGCCACTTAGTAATTAGTTCTGGACAATTCTTCTTAAACCAACGCAGAGCAACAACTCTGAAGGCTGGTTTCGACATACGGGCAATTGATTTCATCATCCAGTTGAGGGAGCGAGATTGAAACTTTTTGTTGATCAGGTTGACTGAGCCGACATCGTAGAGGCAATCAAGGATGAGCTTCACGGTAGCTTCTTCCCTCTCTACTAAATGTTCCAGCAGCAGCAGGACATCATGCATACGCTCGTTTTGCATGCGCTCTTCTGCCAAGATTTTCGGCACCTCGACCAATGGTTCGGAAGATGTCATCATACTGGTGGTATCGATACTTGACTGTTCCAGGCTTGGATTCATTCCTGACACCCTAATCAATAATTTACCTATTTTCTAGTAACTATAACCTAGGATTGCGTCAAAATTGAATTGATCAGCATTAGGTACCCTTACACAAGCATTGGAAGAGTTTGCCACGAATCACGATCAAGCCCTTGATCATAGCTAGCGATCGCGCTTTTTTAGTAATCTGATTACTCATCTCATTTTTTCGGATTGCTTCCGGTAGGGGAAAAGAAATATAATCTGAGCATCCTAGTCCCAAGAAAGAGCAGAAGCAAGGATAGCTAATGAATAACCAGCCCATCCTCTCCCCATCATCGTCCATTTACCCTAGATAGCCAGTTAAGTTTGTAATCGCTGACTATCTCTACGGGGTCGGTCTTTCTCTGTAAAGGCTTGCTGAAAATTTAATCACAATTAAATCACAATTAAATCACAATTTAATACTTGATGCGATCGCGAACAGCTCCACTGCGAGGTGTACCTTTTTTATCATTCGCAGCACTTTTTTCCAAAAATTCAATAATCTTCCCCGCCACATCCACCCCAGTCGCCTTTTCAATTCCTTCTAGTCCTGGTGAAGAATTAACTTCCAACACTAGCGGACCATGATTGGAGCGTACCATGTCTACCCCAGCTATGCGTAATCCCATGGCTTTAGCAGCACGAATTGCTGTGCTACGCTCTTCAGGGGTTAACTGGATTTTTTCTGCTGTTCCCCCTCGGTGTAGGTTCGAGCGGAATTCCCCTTCTGCTCCCTGTCGCTTCATTGATGCCACTACCTTACTATCAATCACAAGGCAGCGAATATCCATACCCCCTGCTTCTTTGATAAATTCTTGGACTAAAATATTGGCGTCTAAACAGCGATTGGCTTCAATAACGGACTTGGCAGCTTGATGGGTTTCTGCCAGTACCACCCCAATGCCTTGGGTACCCTCCAATAGTTTAATAACCAAAGGAGCACCACCTACCATCTCGATTAAACCGTCAATATCTTGGGTTGAATGGGCAAAGCCAGTTACGGGCAAACCAATACCTTCACGAGAAAGGATCTGAAGAGAGCGTAGTTGATCACGGGAGCGGGAAATTGCCTGAGTTGGATTAGCACTAAAAACATCCATCACTTCAAACTGCCGTACAACAGCGGTGCCATAGAAGGTCTTTGATGCCCCGATCCGGGGAATAATGGCATCAAAGTTTTCTAAAGGTTTTCCCTGATACATTACCATTGGCTTGTGAGCTGTAATATTCAGGTAACAGCGCATATAGTCAATCACCCGCATTTCATGACCCCGCTTTTCCCCAGCATCCTTCAACCGTCGGGTAGAATATATAGCAATTCTCATAGCTATGAGGTACACAATTTCGGGATTTTAGGGAACAGCGGATCACCGGAACAGCGGATCTGGGAAGAAAGAAGAGGAAATAGGGAATAGGGAATAGGGAATAGGGAATAGGGAATAGGGAATAGGGAATAGGGAATAGGGATGCGCTGCATCAAGAGGTGCGCTCTTACTTGGCGAATTTAATTCGCCAAGTAAGAGCGCACCTAACAGGGAATCAGCTTCCCAGGAGACTGTACCTCATAACTGTGATAAACGCTATAAGGCAGCATTTAGGGATAAGATCGCAATTTTCATTTAGTTTACTCTATATCATAAACGCTATAGAATAAAAATAACTCTTAGGGGCGCACGGGATGCGCCCCATTGGTGTGTGACCAATTGATTGTAAACGGCAGCAAGTCAGCAGTGCGATTGGCCGTAGGCCACGCTACGCGATGCTCGGTACGAGCCGCTACGCGATCGCATAATTTGATTAAGCGCTGTTTGTTGACACTCAAGCGTCAACAGTTAACGGTCAACACATGTCACTTCAGGCATGGCCTTCCCAGCTCAAATCTACCGACTCAGCGATTACTGGTCGGTCGTAACCGTTTTCATGCATCATCCACATCCCTGTCTTGCCGTCAACAGTATTGCTCCAGAAAATGTCATCGTAAGCATTGTCGTCAAAATCCATAACTCCTTGAATTTTCCAGGTGTTGTCAAAGGGTGCATTATTAACAAATACTGATTCTATGTAATCGGTACCTGCCATGCGCCAGTAGTAAAGATTTTGGTTTTCAGTATTAAGCCAGAGAATATCCGTATTATCATTTCCATCAAAGTCTCCGGCACCAACCATCTTCCATTTACTGTTCGCTGATTCTGATTTGATTAGTACTCCCTGAATCGGCTCAGTGCCATTCATCAGCCAAACTGCATTTTCGCCAGTGGAGTGATTACGCCACAGCAGATCGGTTTGCTGATCACCGTTGAAATCTCCTGTGCCATGGATTTTCCAGTTGAGGTCTGAGACTGGGACGATGGATACTGCTTCTTGGAACTGGGAACCCTTCATTAACCAGATACCAATGTCTCCATTAGCGGTATTGCGCCAAACCAGATCTTTGTGGCTATCACCGTTGAAGTCTCCAGCAGCACGAATCTCCCAGTCACTGTTAACGGATTCCATTTGAATCGTCACTGCCTCATCTAGGTCAGTACCCATTACCCCATGCATCCGCCAAGCTCCCATGGCACCAGTCTGAGAATTATGCCAAAACAGATCCACTTCAGCGGAAGTAAATTCAATGGCGTCAATTCGCCCTAACTCGAAGGTCTCATTATCAAGACTATCTGCCTCTACAACAATTTCGATGCGATCGCCTGGGGCAAGTTGTACATCTTTAAAGATAGGATTTGGATTAGGATCACTATTGCTGAGAGAGTCAGTGAAACCGACATAGTTAAGGGGGTTGGGTCCATCTCCACCAAGGTTTTTCTCCAAAGTATAGGTGTCAATGTCAATACCATTAACCCGTAGTATTAGTTTAGCTTTTCCATCTACTTCATCAAAGTGAGCAATACCGATATGGTATTTGCCAGCAACACCATCACTTTCTGTCCAGTCAATTCTGATTATGCCGTTGGTTTCAATGTCTTGGATTCTGACTGCTTTAGAGCCTGAAGCACTTACATTATCAAAAACCTCGTAATTTTGTAGGGTAACGCGAGTTGAGTTTTCTGCTTCGATTTTCATGGTTGTTTTCCTGTTTTAGATGAAGCGCGTTTTGTTGATTGGTAACTGTTGACAGTAAACTGTCAGCCGTCAGCGGTCAGCGGTCAGCGGTCAGCGGTCAGCGGTCAGCGGTCAGCGGTCAGCTTCAAATAAAATTGAAAGTCTGGGGAAAACCCCCATTGCGCGTAGCGCATAGGCTATCAGCTAATGCGCTACGCGCACGCTACTTGAGGTGCTTATGCGCTACAGATGGTGCTATTTGAAGTGCTAGCAGGCGCTTTAACTGCACGGGGTCGGATGAGTAAAACAACCAGGGATTTTCAACCAACCGTACTAGCCCCCCCAGCTTGTTTACTAGCTCCCGTTGATTACCTGACGGCTGACAGCTGATAGCTGAATGCTTACAACTATTAAGCAAAACTATTGGTAGAATGCAGTTTTTGGTTTAAATGCAGCCTGGTCTGATCTTGTGTCGATTACACAAGTGTGTCTTTTACGTGGATGGTGGAGATTGCACACTAGATTATTTTCTACCATGATAGATTTTGGATCTGTTTTGAAATTATGTCACTTTAAAAAGTGGCATAGTTAAATGCTATTATAAAAATCAGCTGCTATAATATAGCCGGTTTTAATTCGGTAAGGTATAGGAAAGGGAACAGGGAATAGGGAACTTCGGATCAAAAATTATCACAATTCCTACACGGATTGCTAGAGATTTTTCTTGTTATCCTAGGAAGCGATGCAGAGGTGCGACCCGTGGCGAATTTAATTCGCCAACGGAAAGCGCACCTAAGCGGTCTTGGGGGTTTCCCCCATGAGCGACTGCATCAAGAAAAAACCTTGTCTATTCTGTTAACCCTACAGCATGTCGAATCAGACTTATAACTGGCAGCGATTTTGGTGTTCTCCCTCTGAGCGCTTCGATTTAGGCTATGATGGTTACTTATCCGATCCAGACGTTAAATCGGTCAACGGTTACAATCCCAATCCTAAGTTGGTAACCTTTAGGGAAATTTCTGAAATACCCTGCCTCATACTCCTCGGTGAACCGGGCATCGGCAAGACTCAAGCCATGAAGGAGGAAGAAGATAAGGTGACTGCTGAGCTTGAAAATACAGACGATGAAATTCTGTCACTTGATCTTCGATCAGTTTCTACGGAAGATAAACTCAATAAGAAACTGTTTGAAAGCCCAAAATTTATTAGGTGGCAATCTGGTAGCCATGGCCTTTCGGCCACGCTACGCGAACGGCTCCACATATTTTTAGATAGTCTTGATGAATGCCTTTTACGACTAGAAACAGTGGCAGCAATTTTAGTTGATGAGCTTAAGTATTATAAGGAAGATGTTAACCGTTTAACTCTTCGGATTGCTTGTAGAACAGCTGTCTTACCATCTGTGCTTGAGTCAGAACTAAAGGAAATTTTTGGGGAAGATTCCCTAGGAATATATCAGCTAGTTCCACTTCGTCGTCAAGATGTTGTTAAAGCAGCAGAAGCTAACGGAATTGATCCAGAATCTTTCTTAGAAGAAGTTTCTAGAAAAAACCTCGTCCCCCTAGCTATCAAGCCGATCACCCTAAACTTTCTGATGAAGAGTTACGGTGATCGTGGTCAGTCTCTCGAAAATAAGAGGATTGATGAAATTTATCTTGATGGCTGTCGCTGTTTATGCGAAGAAAGTAATTCTAGCCGTCGTGACTCACGTGCTATGGGTGGTCTCGATCCAGACCAGCGCCTGATCATTGCTGCTCGGATTGCGGCTGTTACAATTTTTGCCAATCGATTTGGTGTTTGTAATGGAACATATGCAGATTGTGCTCCATCTAAAGATGAGCTAGTTCTAATTGAAAATCTCTGCATTGAGACCGAAGTTGCTAATAGCAAAAATTTTGATATCACTGAACCAGCTATCAAAGAGGTTTTAGATACTGGCTTGTTTTCATCCGGTGGTGAAAAGCTGATAGGGTGGTCTCATCAGACCTATGCTGAGTTTCTAGCAGCATGGTATTTGAAGGAACATCATGTATCTGTCTCCTTATTCCAGAGTCTTTTCTATTTATCTAAGGATGAAGACCCTGAGCATAAATTGATTCCTCAGCTCCATGAAACTGTTGCATGGTTAGCCACCATGATACCTGAGATACGTGAGGTAATTCTGACAACGGATCCTGATGTGTTACTTCTGAGCGATATACCTCCAGAGCCTAGTTTGCAAGAAGCGGTGGTTTCAAATTTATTGATGGAGTATGAGCAAGGAAAACTTTTAACTCAAACAATAATAATTAACTACCGCTTATACGAGAAACTAAAACATCCTAACCTTGCGGAACAGCTTCGTCCATATATTGTGGATGCAAGTAAGGCAATTGATGCACGAGATACAGCTATCAAGATTGCTGAAGTTTGTGAAGTGAATAAACTCCAAAATGAATTGGTTACCTTAGCAACTGATTCAGAGGAAAAAATTGAACTTAGGATTAGTGCTGTTCAAGCTATTGGGGAGATTAGAGATAAGAATTCAAGACTCAAACTCAAGCCGTTAGCCCTTAATCCGCTTCCGGAGGATGAGGACGACAGGCTTAAGGGTTGTTGCCTACAAGCACTGTGTAATAATAAGCGCAATTATTTGACAGATGATGAGTTGTTTGATGCCTTAACTCCTCCAAAAAAAATAAATCTTGTTGATAGCTCTTACCAACGGTTTCTCAAGAATACACTTGTACCAATGCTTCAAGAAAAATGGCGGAGGGAACCAAGATTAAAATCTGATTTTCTAAAAGAAGAGGGTAAGAGTATGAAGCTTTTAAAAGCACTAGTTAATTTAGTGATGATTGAATCGGATCCTCTATTAGAATTTGTATTAAATTTAATAGGAGATATCTACCTAAAACCTAGACTTGCTGATCACGATCAGGATTGGATGCAAGATGAAGTGCTTAGGTCAAGATGGGAGAAACTACATAAACATTTTGCCCAGAGAATCTACGATACATTTAATCAAGATAATACAGAATCGATTGATAGGACTATTGAATGGTATTATAAGTTTGCTAATCCAAAATGGCTCTATGAGCAATTTCCTTCTTATTTTAATAATAGTGAACAGGGACAACTAGCTTCAAACAAAGCTGCGAATACCCGTCCTCAACAAAAATTATTAGAACCATCTCCTAGAGAGAGAGTTATTCTTTGTTTGGATCAATTAGACGATGGTAACTTATCAGCTTGGTGGCAGTTGAATCTGGAAATGACCCTAAAGCCATACAGCCGACACTATTCTAATGAATTTGAACCTGATTTAACTAAGCTTCCAGGGTGGAAAGAGGCTGATGAACCTACTCGGACTAGGATTATTGAAGGTGCCGAAAACTATATTATAAATCAGAAAGAGATAAATACTGATTGGATTGGTAAGAATAAAGTTAATTGGCCAGCCTTGGCGGGTTGTAGAGCATTTCTGTTGCTTCTAAATAAAGCTCCAAAGATTCTTGACAAGATTCCATCTGAAACATGGCGCATTGGGCACCTGTTATCATCGCTTTTCCTCTTGGAAACCTAGATTCTGACAACTTTTTAGAGTTAGTAAAGATAGTTTACTCAAAGGCTCGTGATCAGGTGTGTAAAACTTTGGATATTCTGATCGATCAAGAAAATCAGCAGTTTGACTCTATATCTAGAATTAGAATATTTAAAAAATGTTGGGATAAACATCTAAGTGATTTTATTTTAGAAAAGGCTCAAAATAAATCCATAAAGCCCAACTGTATGGGGGATCTGTTAGAAGAGCTTATCAAACATAGCTCGAATGAATCTAAAGAGAAAGCTAGAGAATATCTACAAACATTGAGCTCATTGCCATTGCCTTTGAAGAAAGATGAACGTGACAGAGTCATGATTGCCTTAACATTGCTATTCCGCTACCCAACTGCTGACCGTTGGTCTAGTATATGGTCGATTCTTGAGCAAGAACCAAATCTTGGACGAGACTTGATTGAGTCAGTTGCTTATCGCTATTATTCGTTTCCGGGTCACTTAGAGCTTAATCTTAATGAGAAACAGTTAGCTGATCTATATATGTGGCTGGTTAGGCAATATCCCTATCACGAAGATCCCGATCATAGTAATGGTGTACGTTATAATGTCAGTCCAAGGGATAAGGTGGCTAGATTAAGAGATGACATTCTACGGCAACTGGAAAATTTTGGAACCCCTCAAGCCTGTGATCAATTGGAGCGTATTTTTGGAAAATTTCCTGAACTACGTTGGCTTAAGCAAAGGCTGATATCTGCCAGGGATACCATGCGTCGTAAAACCTGGAATGCACTTGAGCCAAAAGACGTTATTAAGACGATATTATATCATGATCCCATAGTTAGTAAAACTGTGGGAGATAATCAAAGTACATATAATATAGATTTGTATAATGAAGGTGGTAATGTTTCCATCGGAGGAAAAGATATAACCAATATGGTTAAAAAGAAGACTTTCAACACGGATGGTGGCGATGTCATCACCAATTCCAATAACAAGAATAGAGGCAGTGTTAATAACAGCAAAACTATTACTACAAATAAAATCGGAAAAGGGAAACGCAATACTATCAAAGTCACTGACCCTAAAACCAACCCTAGCAGCGGAGATCTATGGAACAAAATCCTTGGGATTATGACAATTGTTGGTGTGGTTGCGGGAGTGATAGGATTATTCGGTAATGGGATATTTAACGAGCAAATAAAAAGATTTTTGGGAATAGATCAGCAACCGTCACTGTCACCAACGCCAACTGTTCCATCTCCTTCTTCAACTCCAGATAGTGAATAGCGATAATTTATAGCAAAGGAAGCAGGGAGTAGGGAGTAGGGAGCAGTGAAGTCATCAAATGTAAGAGGATAAAAATAATGTGTACCTGATTAGACTATAAACCGCTATAGTCTGATAGAAAAAGCTTTTTTAATTTTGAATGCTATACTAGCATAAATAATAATATTTACTTATAGCGTTTATTGCATTTATAACGTACGGTTATCAACCTCAAAGTCCCCCTTTTTAAGGGGGATTTAGGGGGATCCCTTTGTAGCTCATGGGATATAAAATGGCTATATAGCGTTTTTAATAGCTATGAGGTACAGAGATTTTTTCCTTATTACCTATTCCCTACTCCCTACTCCCTACTCCCTACTCCCTACTCCCTACTCCCTTTACCATAGTTTACAAAACTTTACAAACCTCCTCACCAAAATATCCGGGTTCACAAAATAAATTCTGCAAAGCTTACTAGACTAAAGTGCTGTCTATAGCGTTTCTCGATCAGATGTAAACCTAGGAGGTCTTTTTTTATTGTCGAATAAAACTCCCGATCTCTTCCCCCTCTTGCCTCCTCCCCTGATTGAGGGCGGTTAGGGGGAATTCCTCTTGCCTCTTGCCTTTTGCAGCAAGAAGCGTGTTTGCAACCTAGATACAAACGCTATATGCCTGACCCCTCAACTCTCCTACTACTAGCCTACAGCCACTGCAAAAATGCCACTGCTAGTCTTAACTACAGTCACAGCAGTATCTGCATGCCCACTGAGAAGCTCAACCAAGCCCCTGGGCAGTGGAAACCCCCCAATAGCATCAGTGCTCCAGAAGCGATCGCATTTGCTCAAAACTCTCGATTCAGTAATCTCAAAACAGTCCAGGGAAGGTATTCAGAAGAAATAGCCTTGCCCCCAACAGTGCGTTTGGGTAGCCAAGGGGAAGTTGTGACTAGACTACAAACTATACTGCAACAGTTGGGATACTACCAACAGCCAGTGGATGGTGTATACGGCTCCAATACCTTTGCTGCTGTCTCTACATTCCAGCAAGCACTAGGGTTGAATGCGGATGGTATAGTTGGACCAATAACCTGGATAACTCTACAACAATTGCACTCAGAATTTTTATCTGCTCAAGAGAGGGAGTTGATCGAGATTTCCCCAAATCAGCCAGAAACTAGAGGGGAACTCCAGGATACTATCATTGATAATTTTATTTCAACAGCAGAGTCTCCCTTAGCAAATCAATCGGTTAGTTCAACCCCCTTGAACGCCCTCTCCAATAAACCACTATACCTATGGTTGTTTGGCTGGGCAGTGGTATCTCTTGGAGGATGGGGAGTAATTGTACTACAGATAAACTATCATCGGCTTCCGATTCGGCTGAGGATAGGAAAATCCTCTACAAAAACAGGGCAACCTGACAATATTGTGCCCATAGAAGATAGCGAATCAAACATCTATTCAATGGATGATTTGCTAACTACCATCAGTGAGAGCGAGATAGACCAATCCTCAACCCCTGAAACAGTCTCTGAAACTGATGCTATAGAGGAAACTGTAGAGCAAAACAATCAAGACTTAAGCTTAGGGAAGTATGGTCTACTTCTGTTCACCAGCCCAGTGGCAACAAGCCCTAATAGTTTACCGATACAAGTTGAGGATAGTAAGGAAAATACAGCTAAGCTAAACTTGGCTAAATCCTCTACGTTGTTCTTGCCCTTAGATCAGATTAAATTTAAACAATCACCACCATCGATCGGTGAAGAGAATCTATCTTTCTCAGCTGTTTTGGAATCTCCTGCGGAAGGTCTCTACAGTTTTACCCACCCTTCTATATCGTCCGTTATTCAAGAATTGACCAACAGTGACTTAGTCGAAGTCGAAGCAGCTAAGGGGCGGATTCAACCTCTCAATAACTTCTTTACTGACCTGTATCGCCTTGCTCAAAACGCTAGCTTAGCTAACCAAAACCATCACCAAGATACCAGCACAAGTCAGGAAAATGTCCGCCGAACAGCCCAAAAGTCTGACCAAGCTGATCAACCTATCCCTGAGCAGATGAAACCAGGAACTGTAGTTGGTATCCTATCCCCGACTAACCCAAAAACAGGAGAACGGTATACCTACTCATTAATTGATGATGCTGGCGGGCGGTTTATGTTGACGGAGAATAAACTGGCTCTTACCGAGCAAAGCTTGATGAATTTCAAAACAGACACCAGCCATACCGTGATTGTCCGTCGCACTGATTCCAAAGGTATCTATGTTGATAAATCCTTTACTCTGCGTTTGAAGGCTGAGAACGAGTCAGCACCTCCTCAGCCCCCGGTTGAAAGCCAGAAGAAGGTATCCACTGAAACGCGATCGCTTACCAGTGTCAGCAGTTAATCAATTCAGGACTGACCGAGTAAGCCTACAGTTACAGGTAACTCTCAACTGATGGCACCAGCAGCAAAGATTGACCTTTGGTCACGCTACGCGATGAAGCGAAGCTTCCGCTAAAAGCGATTGGCCGTAGGCCACGCTACGCGAACGCAAATTTCTCAAAAGTGCATAAATTTGATAGGGTACCTAAATCAATTGTGATAATTTTTAATCTGAAGTTCCCTACTCCCTACTCCCTACTCCCTACTCCCTACTCCCTACTCCCTACTCCCTACTCCCTTTGCTATACATAGGTTTAGCTTAGCCGGATGCTACAAGTCGGGCATCAGCCATTTTTCTTCGGGTCTTGCCAAGATAAGCTAGAATTATTAAGAAATCTTTAGAAAAAATTTTAACTGCTGCTACCTATTTCCAGGCGCTGGTATGACTCTCCCAATTCGCAACGTTGCTATTATCGCTCACGTCGATCACGGCAAAACTACCCTAGTTGACGCTCTACTCAAACAATCCGGTATCTTCCGCGAAGGGGAAGACATTCCAGACTGCGTGATGGACTCCAACGATTTAGAGCGGGAGCGGGGTATTACTATTCTTTCTAAGAATACCGCCGTTCGGTACAAAGACATCCTAATTAATATTGTTGATACTCCCGGTCACGCTGACTTTGGTGGAGAAGTAGAGCGGGTATTGGGTATGGTGGATGGCTGCATCCTAATTGTGGATGCGAATGAAGGACCAATGCCTCAAACCCGATTTGTCCTGAAAAAAGCTCTGGAAAAAGGACTGCGCCCGATTGTAGTGGTCAATAAAATTGACCGACCCCAAGCCGACCCTTATGGTGCCATCGACAAAGTCCTGGATCTGTTCCTAGAATTAGGAGCAGACGATGACCAGTGTGAGTTTCCCTACCTATTTGCCTCCGGTCTACAAGGCTACGCCAAAGAAGATTTGGATGCAGAAGCGGTAGATATGCAGGCACTGTTTGAAGCAATTTTGCATCATGTTCCGCCACCAGTAGGAGACCCTGCTAAGCCCCTACAACTACAAGTCACCACCTTGGACTATTCTGAGTACCTAGGTCGGATTGTGATTGGCAGAATTCACAACGGAACCATTAAGGCCAGTCAACAAGCTGCTTTAGTTAAGGATACTGGGGACATAGTTCAGGCAAAAGTTACCAAGTTGATGGGATTTGAAGGACTCAAGCGAGTTGACCTAAAAGAAGCATCAGCTGGTTATATCGTGGCAGTAGCTGGGTTTGCTGATGCCAATATTGGTGAAACCATTACTTGTCCCAATGAACCCCAAGCCTTACCCCTAATTAAGGTAGATGAGCCTACCTTGCAAATGACCTTCTGCGTGAATGATTCGCCCTTTGCCGGTAAGGAAGGGGACTTTGTAACGTCGCGACAATTACGCGATCGCTTATTCCGAGAATTAGAAACAAACGTAGCACTACGGGTAGAACCCACTGACTCCCCCGATAAATTCCTAGTATCTGGTCGTGGAGAGCTACACCTGGGTATTCTGATCGAAACCATGCGTCGCCAAGGATATGAGTTCCAAGTTTCCCAACCCCAAGTGATCTACCGGGAAGTCAATGGTCAACCTTGTGAACCCTTTGAATATCTAGTGCTAGATGTACCAGAAGAAGCGGTTGGTAGCTGTATCGAGCGTTTGGGACAGCGCAAAGGGGAAATGCAAGATATGCAAGTAGGTGCCAATGGTCGCACCCAAATCGATTTTGTGATTCCTGCCCGTGGCTTAGTCGGTTTCCGGGGGGACTTCCTTCGCCTGACCAAAGGTGAAGGTATCATGAATCATAGCTTCCTAGAATATCGTCCCATGACTGGGGAATTAGAGACTCGCCGCAATGGAGTAATTGTAGCCTTTGAAGAAGGGATGGCTACCTTCTATGCCCTTAAAAATGGAGAAGACCGTGGTGTATTCTTTATTAAACCAGGCACCAAGGTTTACAAAAACATGATTATTGGGGAACACAATCGTCCTCAGGATTTAGATCTAAATGTCTGTAAAACTAAGCAGTTAACTAACCATCGTTCCGCGACTGGGGATGAATTAGTGCAGTTACAAGCCCCAGTGGAGATGAGTTTGGAACGGGCTTTGGAGTATATTGGACCCGATGAACTGGTAGAGATTACACCTCAGTCAGTTCGTTTGCGGAAGCTGTCTAAGAAGAAGTTGGCGAAGCAAGGTAAAAGGTAAGAATTAAGAATGTAGAATTAAGAATGTAGAATGTAGAATTGGGAATTAAGAATGTAGAATTGGGAATTAAGAATGTAGAATTGGGAATTAAGAATGTAGAATTGGGAATTTAGAATTTAGAATTTAGAATTGGGAATTCACCATTCTGCCTTCTGCCTTCTGCCTTCTGCCTTCTGCCTTCTGCCTTCTGCATTCTTCATTCTGCATTCTGCATTCTTCATTCTTCATTCTTCATTCTAAATTCTGCATTCTAAATGCTACATTCTAAATTCTTCATTCTTAATTCTAAATTCTGACAGACAACCTCCTAACCTTCATTCATCCAATCACGAGCCGAGGCGGAAGCATCTATACCACCAGTGCGCATCTGGCGTATCAAAGCCTGGGGATCAGGAGACACTTTAAGGGCTTCGGTGGGTGTGATTTTTTCATCAATTAGGTAGTTGTAGAGAGCCTGATTCATCACTTGCATCCCTTCAATGGTTTCAGTTTCCATCAGTCGGAACACATCCACATCTTCTCCCTTAAGCAGGTAATCCTGTACAGTTGGGGTATTGATTAAAATGTCATGAACCGCAATCCGACCCTTATCGATGGTTGGTACTAAGAGTTGGGCAATAACTGCCAACAGGGACTCAGCAATCTGGATGCGGATCGCTGACTGTTCATCAGGATTGTAGAGATTCAACAGACGGTTAATACTGCTGATGGCATTGCGAGTGTGTAGAGTACCCAAGACCAGATGACCGGTTTGGGCAGCTTGCAGGGCAGTATCAACTGTGATGCGATCGCGCATTTCCCCAATTAGAATTATATCGGGATCCTCCCGTAACACAGACCGCAGAGCGTGGTGAAACTCATGGGTGTGCAATCCCACTTCTCGCTGACTAATCAGGCACTTTCGGGAGCGGTGGACATATTCAACCGGGTCTTCAATCGTAACAATATGTTTGTACTCTGTTTCATTGAGATGGCGAATCATAGCCGCAAGAGTGGTTGATTTACCTGATCCTGTCGGACCGGTAATTAAAATAATTCCCTGACCCCTGCTAACTATTTTTTTGAAAACTTGCGGTAGAGTTAAATCATCGATTGAAGGAACATCAAGGCTGATTAATCGCAGCACAATGGCTCCGCCGTTTAGGGAGTCAAAACAATTCACCCGACAGCGCACTAAGCCAGGGTAAAAAATAGCAGTATCCAGTTCTTTGGCTTCAGCAAACTGCTTCCTCTGAGCCGGAGTGAGAATCTCATTGAGGTATGCCTCAAAGACTTCCACTGTGACCTTGGTATGACGTTTAGCCACATACATCTTGCCCCGAATCCTAAATCTGGGGACCTGTCCCACTCGAATATGAATGTCAGAAGCTTTGTGACCATGAGCCTCTGCGACGATTTGCTCGATAGAAGGGGAATGACTAAGGTTCTGGTTAAGTTCTACTACTGGTTTAAGTGGTGATGGGAAAGTTTGAGGCTCTTGATCAATTTGCACTCCTACACCAGAATTCGTGTTCTTCATAATATGATGTACCTAGGGATACCCTTGCTGGACTGATCGGGTCGGGGCGTTGATGTTTGCTGATCTTCTTGTTGGCAGTTAATTTCGGTTGCTTGTGATCCAACCAAAGAACAACCCTAGAGAAATTTTACTTTATATAAAAAGTTTTCACACTAATCCAGCTAGGTTTTTGATATTGCTGTCAGACATCACCTAGATCTGATCTAATTAAATTTTATAATATATAGCCTTAGGTAGCAGAACTTAAGCGTAAGTATTCAGCTATCAGCGGTCAGCCGTGAGCTTTTAGCTCACGCTAAGCGAACAGCGGTCAGCTGACGTAACTCAGATTAAAGCAATGCTTACCTGTTGTCTTGATGCCAAGCGTGAGTGGGGTAAACCCCCGCAGGTCGGTAATGGTGCGTTTACAGTCGTCGAATTAAATTCGCCACGGGTCGCACCTCTGCATAGCTGATTCAATAGCACCATCTGTAGCACCATCTGTAGCGCATTAGCTGATAGCTAGCTGATAGCTGACGGCTAAATGCTTACGGCAGAAGGTAGAAGGCAGAAGGGACGAGAGTTGGAGCTAGTTTTTAAAAAGTCCAGTGATTTTACGAATAATTAATTGCTTTAGTTAAGTTAAAGGAGTTAATTTAAACTAGCTAATTGAGCTGATGGAGTTAATGTTATAAAACGGTTTACTGGACAATATATTTTGATTTTGATATTTTTAGCGGTATAATCCATAATATCCCATAGCTTTAATCCCATCAAACCTTTAAGTTAACCCAAACCCAGTTCCCGTTTGAGCAGATTAATCGATTTGCTACCAATATAGTTTTCACAACGGATCACCTTGGGTGGTCGAATAATATCTTCACGAGCGGCTAATATGGCATCTTTAACACTTTGATAACTTGCCTGATCGCTAATAATTATCTGGGAACTGCGAACCAGAGCTTTTAGTTTGTAGTTGTCCTTGATCTGAGCCGTCATCACTAACAACTCATCTCCCCGTAGACTATGGATAATAATTTCTACTATTTTTAAAATCCCAGAACTGATGCTAACCACTCCTAAACGGCTACCTTTGGAGAGATTCTTAATTAGCTTAAGTTCTGGCTCATAGTCATAAATATCAACAGGGATGACACGGACAGATTTAGGGGCAACAATCGCTTCTGCTTTACCGATAAAATAGCGACTAGTAACTACTGTAGCCGAGTGAGTTTGATCCAAAGCTTCTGAGAGTTCTTCCATTGGCACCAACTGCACCGGGATTCCCAAGGATTGTTCTAACTCCTGCACCATCAATTCTCCAGCACCAAGATCTCGTGACTCTACTGTCACCAGTACCCTAGCGCTACACCGTAACCGCCAGTCAATCTCCGACAAAAATAGTTCCCTAGCTTGGTTAAGGGAGCAACCTTGTCCGAGAAGTTGATTGAGGCTATCTTGAACAACCTTGTAAGCTTCGGGGGAAAACTGGTTAAGAATGCCAACCTGACGTCGATTACCCCCTTCATGACCCTGTGCCTTAACATAAATGCCTGACCCAGCATGGGACTCTACTAGTCCTGTTTCTTCTAACTGCCGATATACCTTGCTGATGGTATTGCGGTGCAAACCCGTCTCCATGGCTAGCTGACGAGTACTGGGCAGTTTATGACCTGGGGAATATTGTCGGGATGCGATCGCAAACTGAATTTGGTCAAATAGCTGCTTCGAGGCAGGTATTTCACTATCTTGTTGAATATGATACTGAACCATTACAGAGTCTCCAAAATCCCCTGTTTATCACTATTATATGGTAAATTTTAGATTTTAAACTTTTCGGTCAAATTTGGCTATCCACTTCAGCTATAATGTAAGCATTCAGCTATCAGCCAAAGGTCAGCGGTCAGCGGTCAGCCGTCAGCTTAAAATAAACTTCATTTGGAATAATTTAATAGTTCGAGATTTGAAGCAATTCAAAGTCTCGGTAGTAAGCATTCAGCCGTCAGCTGATAGCTGATAGCACCATCTGTAGCAACTCAATTAGAGCATTAGCTGATAGCTGATATAGCTGTTTTTAATCTAGTCAGGTACAAGTTTTTGGGTTTTAGGGAGCAGGGACTGAGGCCGTAGGCCACGCGGGGCGCGTTCGGAGCAGGGACTGAGGCCGTAGGCCACGCGGGGCGCGTTCGGAGCAGGGAAGAGGGAAGAGGGAAGAGGAACCCACCCCTAACCCCTCCCAGGAGGGGAAGAGGGAAGAGGTAAAAAAATAAAATATGTGTACCTCATGAGGATAAAAAGCGCTATAGCTGATAGCACCATCTGTAGCACCATCTGTAGCCCATAAGCTGATAGCTGATAGCTGATAGCTGATAGCTGATAGCTGATAGCTGATAGCTGATAGCTGATAGCTGATAGCTGATAGCTGATAGCTGATAGCTGATAGCTGATAGCTGATAGCTGATAGCTGATA
>NZ_JAAHHE010000759.1:0-1890 GCF_010692525.1 Moorena sp. SIO3B2 | reverse complement strand
CACCATATTGTCCTAGAAGACTGGGAAAATATGGTGACACTCTGTACCAGGTGGTAAAACATCTGCCTTTACCCCTAAATGTAAACTCAAGAAACCCGGTGATTTCTGATAACGCTGTTGCCATTTCCGCTCAGCTACTGGCATCTGGTCAGCTGGCAGCAATTTCTCAAATGTATCCCAACGGGTAGCATTGGAAACAATTCGTTTTGCTCGATACTCTTTACCATTAACTAGCTGGACACCCACTGCCTTGCCCTTTTCCACCAGAATTTTCCCCACTCGAGCTTTATAAAGAATCTGACCTCCAGCTTTCTCCAATCCCTCCACTAGTTTTTGGGCAATTTTTCCTACACCTCCTACCGGATAATTAATCCCACCGTAATGTCGGTCAGAAAACACCATCCCAGCATTAATCATTGGTGTTTTGTCAGCAGGTACCACAGACCAACAATAACATTCCATGTCTATAAATTTCAGCAACTGGAGGTCGCTAATATACTTGCGAGCAATGTCTCCCACATTTTGGGGCAGGTACTTCACTAAACCCAAACAAGCCAAGGGATGCTGGAAAAATACCCTGGTCAAATAGCGAATTTCTTCCAAAGACAGTAAGTCCATCGCATTCAGGCAATTAAACACCTTCCAGCATTCATCGTAAAATTTGCGAATCCCTTGGCCTTGGTCAGGGAAGTGAGCCGTAAGTTCTTGCAAAAAATTCTCATAGTCTCGGTGGACTTTTAGCTCTAGACCACCAGGGAGATGATAGTGAATCTGTACTGGATCTGGAATTGTTTCCAGACTGACATTGACAGCCTCAAGGGCTCGGGTAAGTAGATTGGTTGTCCCCTTGGTGCCAAACCCAAAAATCATTGATGCTCCCACATCAAAGCGATACCCCTCTCGCTCGAAATAACCCGAACTACCACCAGGAATGATATAGCTTTCTAGGACCAGCACACGTGCTCCCTTCGCTGCCAACTGAGTTGCGGTTACTAGCCCCCCAATACCAGAGCCAATGACAATAGTATCAAATACCAATTGATTGGAAATCCTCTGGGATTGATTGCTTGATGGGCAAGGTTGGGATCCAGCAGTCATGGAATTAGTAATTTAAATAGATTAACTGATGGATCTGAGTTTAGCGTTTCTTGTTGAGATAGGAGTTCATTACCAATGCAAAAAAAAAGTGGGCACCAGCCTGCTGCTGCGTACCGGTCCCACCCGCCTATCCTTAATGAGAGGAGAACACTTATTACTACTATAGGCTTGTTGAAAAAATATGTCAACATATAGGGAGCCATTTTCCCGAAAAGGGGAGTGTCGGGAGTGTCGGCAGTATTAGCTAACCATCCCACCGGGGAGGGTAACAAGCCGCCTTGTTAGCCTTACTGGGTGTAGGCGAACCTGTAGGGAAAACTTTTTGGGAACTAAGGCAATCATTACACCCCGCGCCCCCGCCCCACCCCACACCCCCTCAGGTGTATATCTGAGTCTCTATGGTGTTTTTACTTGTAATTGACCACTTGACAGTATTATTGGCATAGTTACAAGGATGCCCAAAGCCTTTGAGTGCTGTCTCTATTTTGACAACTTGTTTAGGGTTTGCTTAAATCAAGCAAACTATGGTTAATGCTGTGTTCATCAATGTAAAACTTGAGACTATCATCAACTAGATTAAGACTTGTGGTTATTCCGAAAAAACCTGCCACCCAATTCCTCTGACACTACTTTATTTGTTTCTCACTAATTATTATAGTTACTACCTGTTATGACTCTCCAACTACGTGTCTATGTTCCACCCCATCCCCTAGTTAAGCACTGGCTAGGGGTTGCCCGTGATGCCTCGACACCACCTCCATTGTTCAAAAGCGCTATGACCGAGTTGGGACG
>NZ_JAAHHE010000758.1:0-1891 GCF_010692525.1 Moorena sp. SIO3B2 | reverse complement strand
CATTGTTAGTCGTTTTTTGTTGATCACAAAAAAAGCAAGTCCTTCAAAAGCACCAGGGGGGCTGCCTTAGATCAAGTCCGGTTGAATACCCATCATCAAGAAGATTGATGGAGAGATGGGGCAGATTGTGATTAAGGGTAATTATCAGGACATTATCTGACTACATATATAAAAATGCCTGCTCAGGATATATACCAATAAATCAATAAAAAAAAATCGGTCAAGTTCTGGTTAACCCCAAGTGTTGACCGATTTATATTATGTAAGCTTCCACAAGTACAGCTGAGCTGCACTCAAATCTAAATCACTGTCTTGATGCAGTCGCTCATGGGGGGAACCCCCAAGACCGCGCTGCATCGCTACTGATCAACTATCGAATTAGTCAGCAACTACTCGAAAGTAACTACATACCAACTCATCCTTCATCCTGATATATACCCCTCCACAAAACAATTTTTACCATTCCTGGTCGCCAGGGCGACGCCCTGGCAATTTACTATCCTAGTCTAGGTATAAGTATCGAATCAAAAAAGTCGTAACCTGACCAGATTTTCCGGTAGGCTCGAAAGCGCTCCACTCGTCGGGATAGGCGTATTTAAGGGAATAGATAGCATTAATTGTTTTGCGAACTTGTTTAGGAGAACCGACCAAGATGTGCTTGACTTTTTTAGGTTTACGACCTGGGTTTTCAGGGTTAGTATTTTCATCGGAGTTAGGCGGAAGGTTGTGATTCATCAGTAGTAATTCCTTAAAACTGCTTACCTTATTAATATATACATAAATTAATTTAATGTCAAGGGATTTAGGAATTTTTTTTTATTAATAAATTGAAAATGGCTATAATAATAAATAGGTAATAAATAATAGTAAATAATCAAAATTATAGTGTTTATCGCAGTTATGATGATAGTCTTATTTGACGTTGATCACCTGTCTTGATGCAGCGCATTCCTATTACCTAAAACCCATTACTCTGTACCTCACCTAATTTAAAATCGCTATAAATAAACCTAGTAAAGGTATAAAACCATGAGATTCATCAGTCCCAAAACTGACTTTGCTTTCAAGAAAATCTTTGGCTCAGATCAGAGTAATGATATTTTGATTTCCTTTCTCAATGCTATGATATACTCCGGTAATTCCGTCATCCAGGATTTAGAAATTATTGATCCCTATAGCGCCGGAGATGTAGTGGATTTAAAAGACACTTATTTAGATGTTAAGGCAGTATTAGAGGATGGAACGACTGTCATCATCGAGATCCAACTCTGGAATGTGGAAGCTTTCAAGAAGCGAGTGGTTTATAACTTGTGCAAAACCTATGGAAATCAACTGCAATTGGGACAGGGATATTTCGATTTAAATCCAGTCATTGTCTTGATGCAGTCGCTCATGGGGGAAACCCCCAAGACCGCGCTGCATCGCTGCTTTAACTATCACGGATTTTAAGTTATTCCCTTCCAGCGAGAAAGTAATTAGCTGTTTTTACTTTCAAGAGGAAGAAGACCACTTGCCTTATCAGGAGAACGAGTTAAAGCTGGTGTTTGTGGAACTTCCAAAATTTACTAAGCAACTGGAAGATTTAGAAAGTGTGATCGATAAGTGGATATATTTTATTAAAGAAGCGCCCAACTTAGAAATTATTCCTGACAACTTCAGGGAAATACCACAGCTGGAAAAAGCGTTAACTATAGCGAATCAAGCGGGGTTGAGTGTGTCAGAAGTGGAAAAACTCCGCAAACAGGAGATGGTCTTGGAAGACTCGCGAGGTGCATTGAGTTTCGCGAAAAGGCAAGGACGAGAAGAAGGGGAAAGCAATTTACTCTTGCGACTGCTTGAGAGCCGCTTTGGCAAACTAACGATTAATGCCATCGCATTAATCGAAGCCTTG
>NZ_JAAHHE010000757.1:0-1894 GCF_010692525.1 Moorena sp. SIO3B2 | reverse complement strand
ACGGGTGCGCGTAGCGCATCAGCTGATAGCTGATAGCTGATAGCTGACATCACTCAAACTTCCAAATCTTAATAGTATTATCTTGAGAACTACTAGCAATGGTAGCACCATCATGGCTAATAGCAACCGTAGTAACAGCGCCTAAATGATCTGTGAGAGTATAGAGCAATTCACCACTACCAGGATGCCAGATTTTGACAGTCTTATCGGCGCTACCACTGATTAAGGTATTACCTTGAGGGCTAATAGCAATAGATTTAACAGCATGCCCATGTCCGGTCAGAGTAAGCAATGGTTTCTTTGGTATTTGTAAGTACCGATCCCTCTTGAGCAACCAAATCTTAATGGTTTTATCAGCACTGCCACTAATTAAGATTTGACCACTAGGGCTAAAGGTGAGTGACTCTACCGATGCCGAATGTCCAGTAATCGTTGCGGCGAGCTTACCAGTTGCTAAATTCCAAACCTTAATGGTTTTGTCAGCACTACCACTAGCTAGCATTTGTCCATCTTTACTAATGGCTACTGCATTAACGGTTCCTAAATGGCCAAACAACGTTGTCTGTAATGATGCCTTCTTCAGGATCCAAAGCTTAATAGTCTGATCGGCACTACCGCTAGCAAGTAATTGCCCATTGTGACTAATTGCCAAACACTTTACCCAAGCTGAATGTCCACAAAGGGTATGAATTAAATTTCCCGTATACTCATGCCATAGTTTAATGGTATGATCCCAACTGCTACTAGCGATAATTTCTCCATCTGGACTAAAGCTAACCGCCTCAATCACATTTAAATGTCCTGAAAGTTTAGCCACCACTGTTTTAGCTTGCCAGTTAAAAATCGTGATAGTTTTATCTGTACTACCACTAGCTATAGTTTCTCCATTCGGGCTAAAGGCGATAGAATTAATTCCACTGGACTCTTCGGAAAAAGTATGTACACATTTCCAAGTAGGAGTATCAAATTTAGGGGTAACTGTTGTAGATAAAGACGTTACTGGTATAGCAGCGAAATCCTCTGGTAAACCAAGTGCTCCGAGGACTTGAGTAGCTGATTGGTAGCGTTGGTTTGGTAAATTCTCTACCATTTTGTTCAGGATGCGAATAAGCGGATCACTCACAGGTTGCCTGAGGTAATCGACCCAAACCCACTTCCCTTCTAGACTATTAAACATATCAAAGGGGTGAACATTGGTAAGCAGATGAATACAGGTAACCCCTAAACTGAACAAATCACTGGTTGCGATCGCTTTTCCCATCAACTGTTCCGAAGCCGTGTAAGCCGCAGAGCCAATCATTGTTCCCGTTCGTGCTAGCACAGTTTTTGTAGTCAGCTTAGCAGCACTGAAATCCACCAGAAACAGTTCGCTCCCCCTTCCCCCCCAGGAATAAAACCTTTTCCTGGTTTTGTGTGTTGGTAGCTGGGACAAAGACGACTCAGGAGGAGGGCGACGAATGATATTGTGGGGATTAATATCCCGATGAATTACCTGATGACTATGGATAAAGCGCAGCACTGGCAGCAATTCAATCAGGACTTGCCGAACCTGGTTTTCCCTAAAGGTTCCTTCTGTTTCCAGTTCTGTGGCTAAGCTTTGCCCCTCGATATACTTGTGAACTAGAGCAGGTTCTCCTGCGATACCTAATTGATGATCCGCTTCAAAATAGGCCAAAAGTTCGGGAATCTGAGGATGTTGTCCCAGCACTTGCAGCCTAGTAGCTTCTTGGCGGAAAGACTCAGCCGCTTTCTGAGCATTGTTGGTATCCTGATGTTGTAAGGATAACTGTTTGATGATACACTTACTATTGCTATCATCCGCCTCATCCACCCCCAGAAACGTGCGCCCCATACCACCAATACTAATCAGCCTCAGAGCACGGAAGCGTCCGCC
>NZ_JAAHHE010000756.1:0-1896 GCF_010692525.1 Moorena sp. SIO3B2 | reverse complement strand
TAGGCTGTTGAGTTTGAATCCCTTATGCCGATAAAAGTTCATGCAGTTTATATGTCAATTTTTGTAGTCTGAAAAATAGCCCGACGCTTGGCCAAGGGAGATTCTCCAAAGTGCTGTCGATACCAATGTTGGACATCACAGAAGGAAACTGTTTCCATGGCAGTTTTAACAAGTTCAGAGGTCAACTGGGTGGTGAGCAGAGGCAGTGTCAAGAGTAAATGCCCCATATGCTTCAGGGATGACCTTTGGGAAAACAGTTTATATTTACCAAACACAGACTCGATGAGATCAGAAGAGGCAAGTAGGGGCTGATTAGGAGGCAATGCTGTGGTTTCATGGTCAATATAGGCAATTAACTTGGCCAAAAAGTCCTCTAATCGTTTCGATAAGGTTAAATCAGCTGTTTGTTTGATAAAGTCTGTTTTCGAGTGTTGGTTAAACCCTTGATGCTTAAGCTGGTATTGGAGGGTGCGCACTAAGAAAAGCATCTGGTTGAAGGGTTCGAGGGCCTCCTGATAGTCCGACACCCAACCCAATTTTTCCTCAAAGTACCGTCTACCGAGGTCAGCGGTTTGGCAAATTAAGGAACCAACGTCACAGAAAACTGCCTCTGAAAGACACCCTTTGAGGGCTTCAATAAAGGCTTTCTGGTCAGGAAATGGCTTTTGTTTAAGGGGTTTTAAGGCCGCATTGACCTCAGTAGTCAACTGCTCACTCAAGGTTTTTAAGGCACTCGAATCTAAGCAGTAGCCAGGATTGACCCTTGAGAAATCCTGCTGCTTCTGATAGGCCAATACGAGTTTGGCCCACTTCAATAAGGTGTCAATATTGAAGTATCGAGCTTTGGATCGTTGTGCGGGTGGTCTTAAAAAAGATAATCGACTCTGCTGCAACTGTTGACGAGTACGGGTACACCGACTGACAAAGCGCTGATAGATTGGATCGAGCTCTAACTCACCTTTGAGTAATCGGGCACTTTGATGAGTCACATCATAGGTCACCTGCACAGAAGGATGAGCTTGATGGTATAAGCGAATGCCCTTATAGAGATCACTGCCTTGGTCTGAGACAAGCTGTAAGGGGACCCCGACCTGGTCACCAACCGCTTCGAGGATGGGGTAGATCAAGTCTCCTTTAGTGCTCTTCATGACCTTTAACGCTAGTAGTGACAAGTCCTGATAGCACAATTTCCCAGCTGATTGCTCGACGATTTGCTTCCACCGAGCTTGGCTGATTCCTAACACTACTAAGCATTTGTGAGCCCCTAATTCCAGGGTAAGATCGGCAATGTATAGCCAGTCGTGACGATACTCGCACGGACGCTGTAGCAAGTATAGTCCCATCCGCAATACCCATTGCCGAATACTACTATAACTCGGTAAAATTTGACCGATGAACCGACTCAATAGGGCAAAATTTTTCGAGGCTCCCCGGAAACTGCTTAAACTTTCAACCACAAACGAGATGGCTAAGCTAATCGTCAATGCTCCATAATGGTGGCTGGCTAACAGGGTGCCTTGGGTTTCAACGATCCCAACGGTGGCAGAGCCGCCTAAGGACGGGGGGGGACTGCTGTCTGATCAGACAGGGGGCTAAGCGATGGGGATGAGGTCTGTTGACGATACCCTCGCACTTCCTTTTCCGCTATCTGGGCTCGTCGTTTCCACAGGGCTCGACTTTTCTCTAAGTCCCGAATCCGGATTTCTTGTGCTCGCAATTTCTTTTGCTTCTCACTCGCTCTTTGCTTCCAACGATCACGGCTTTGCTTAAATAAATTGGCCAGACGCTCAATTGAGCTTTTGTATCCTTGTATCATGGGCAGATCCTGGCAACCTCTTCACACAGATTATGCATGAACTCATCCCATCAATCAAGTCCTAGAGTGAACAGCCTAGG
>NZ_JAAHHE010000755.1:0-1914 GCF_010692525.1 Moorena sp. SIO3B2 | reverse complement strand
TTCAGACACCACGAGTCTACCTAAATCTAACGGTTCGAGAAAACTTAGATTTAGCCTGCAATCGTGATAAGAATGTGTTTTCCACCCTGTTTGGACGTACATTACCCGGGGAAAAACGGACAGTAGCGGGTTTGCTGCACACCATTGGTTTAGTGGAAAAAGCGAATTTACTGGCCGAGTTACTCTCCCATGGAGAAAAACAGCGGTTAGAGATTGGGATGTTAGTGGCTCAGGCTCCCGATTTATTACTAGTAGATGAACCCGTTGCTGGTTTAACGGATGAAGAGACAGAAAATGTCGGAGATTTGCTGCTAGCTCTAGCCAAGAGTCATTCCATTATTGTGATTGAACACGATATGGAATTCGTGCGCCAGATTGCTAGTCAAGTAACCGTGTTACATCAGGGGTCAGTGTTGTGTGAAGGCACAATGGATCAAGTCCAAAATGACCCCCGCGTGATTGAAGTGTATTTAGGACAAAAGCCATCGATTACAGCACAGCAAATGAAAATGCTACGGATTGTGTCTGCTATGGCTTGGTCTGATGGTGAGCTGGCACCAGAAGAAATTGATGTGATGATATCTCGCTTTAGCCAAGTGTTTGCTACAGATCCAGAACAACAGCAAGAATTACAACAAGAGTTACAGAATTATTTAGCACTTAATGTTTCCATCGAAGAGTTGACTACTGACATAGAAACTATTGAAGAACGAAAACTAATCGTGAAGCTGGCTTATGAAGTGATTAAATCAAGTTCCCGTACACCTACCGAACCAAAAATTAATGATGCTGAAGCAGCAGCTTACCAAAGTTTAGTGAAGCTGTTGGATCTGCCAGCAGAAGTGGTAAAAAGCTTGGAAGCAGAAGTAGGAGAAGAGTAAAGGGTAAAGTGTTATAGCATTTAAGGCAAGAGGTAATAGGCAAGAGGCAATAGGCAAGAGGAACCCACCCCTAACCCCTCCCAGGAGGGGAAGGCAAGAGGAACCCACCCCTAACCCCTCCCAGGAGGGGAAGGCAAGAGGAACCCACCCCTAACCCCTCCCAGGAGGGGAAGGCAAGAGCAACCCACCCCTAACCCCTCCCAGGAGGGGAAGGCAAGAGGAACCCACCCCTAACCCCTCCCAGGAGGGGAAGGCAAGAGGAACCCACCCCTAACCCCTCCCAGGAGGGGAAGGCAAGAGGAACCCACCCCTAACCCCTCCCAGGAGGGGAAGGCAATAGGCAATAGGCAATAGGCAATAGGCAAGAGTTAATCCAATATATCGGTATTTTTGCGATTCCCGATTCCCGATTCCCGATTCCCGATTTCCGATTCTAAATTCTAAATTCTAAATTCTAAATTCTAAATTCTAAATTCTAAATTCTAAATTCTAAATTCTAAATTCTAAATTCTAAATTCTAAATTCTAAATTCTAAATTCTAAAAAACTCTTATGCTGCAAATTTCCAATTTAAATGTCTACTACGGTGAAAGCCACATTCTCAGAAATGTAGATTTGAATGTACCAGCAGGACAAATGGTTTGCCTGATTGGACGGAATGGTGTGGGCAAAACTACTCTACTCAAAACGATTATGGGATTACTGAAACCCCGCACTGGCACCATTACCTTTGCTGGTCAACCGCTGACTAAACTATCGACCGATAGACGAGCCAGATTAGGGATTGGCTATGTGCCCCAAGGGCGGGAGATTATCCCTAGGGTAACGGTGAAAGAGAATTTGTTGCTGGGTTTAGAAGCACGTCGAGGGGGTAGAAAGGCTGAAGACGATATCCTAGACACTATCTTTGAGCTGTTTCCGGTCTTAAAATCAATGTTGTCCCGGATGGGTGGTGACTTGAGTGGTGGACAACAGCAACAATTAGCGATCGCACGGGCATTAATGGGACGTCCTCAGTTATTAGTGTTAGACGA
>NZ_JAAHHE010000754.1:0-1917 GCF_010692525.1 Moorena sp. SIO3B2 | reverse complement strand
GCAACCGCTTGACATGAACTAGACTAAAGTGCCTGAACTGAGCTTCTTTCAAAAACTCTTGTAACAATCTGGCTTCTGCCAGGTTGTCCTCAATTAACAAGATTTTTACTGAGCCTTCAGGCATTACCTTTGAGTATTTATTCTGTGGGCTTATTGGTCTGGATTTCTCCTTTGATAGAGAATCGTCATTGGTTTCCTGATTTTGTATTAGTCAACCCTGATGTCTAATCCCTAGTCTCTCATGGTTCATTCCTAATCTGTAATCCCTAATCTGTAATCCCTAATCCCTTTATTGTGATGGCAGGGTGACAGTGGAGAGCCAAAAGTCTTCAATTCCTTTGACGATTTTGAATAATTCGCTAAGATTCCGGGATTTGGTGATGTAGCAATTCACATGCAAGTCGTAACTCTGGAAAATGTCATCCTGATTTCTTGAGGTAGTTAATACCACCACAGGAATCCGTTTGAGATTAGGGTCAGCCTTAATCTCTGCGAGCACCTCTCGACCATCCTTTTTTGGCAAGTTCAAATCTAGCACGATCAGGTCTGGACGGACGGCATCAGCATACTCTCCTTCTTGGTTTAAGTAAGCCATAGCGTCCATGCCATTTCTGACCGTTACTACCTGGTGGGGTACCGAGCTATTTTTTAACGCTTCTTGGATTAAGCGAATATCGGCTTTATTGTCTTCAACCAAAAATATGATTTTGTGTCTTTCGTCCGTTTCTACGCTCACGCTCGCGTCCCCTTACTGGAATTGTAAAATAGAAGGTGGCACCGTGACCTAGTTCTGACTCTACCCAAATTTTGCCCCGGTGACACTCCAGAATCTTTTTACAGATAGCCAAACCCATACCTGTGCCAGGATACTCATCCCGGGTGTGCAGACGTTGGAAGATCACGAAAATGCGATCGCTAAACTGCGGTTCAATGCCAATGCCATTATCCTGCACTGAAAATAGCCATGAATCTTCGAGTCGTTTTGCCCCCACATGGATTTCCGGTGGCTGTTCACTGCGGAACTTGATCGCATTACCGATTAAATTCTGGAACAGTTGCATCAACTGGGTGCTATCAGCCATAACTGTTGGGAAGGGGTCATGGGTAATCACTGCTCCAGTTTCACGGATGCGTCCCCGCAAATTAGCCAGAGCATGGTCTAAGGCCGTTTCCACTTCCGTCAGTTTAAACTCAATGCCCTGCAAATCGACTTTCGAGTAAGCCAACACATCATCAATCAGGGTTTGCATGAGGCTGACTCCCTCAACCGCAAAGGTAATAAACTCGCTGGCATCTTCGTCAAGTCGGTCATTGTAGCGCATTTCTAACAGCTGCACATAATTCGCCACTTGATTCAGGGGTTCTTGCAGGTCATGGGATGCCACATAAGCAAACTTTTTCAGTTCAGCATTGGAACGTTCTAGATCTTGAGCCAATTGAGCCAATTCATCAGCTTGACGCAGGACAATATTAATCAATGCTTTCCTCAGTTCCAGTGCTGTCTTAATTTCTACCTGTTTCCAGGGTAAAGAGGTTAAGCGAACGGTTTCTTTCCACAGTTCAAAGGATTTACGGGGCGATAGTTGCAAAGTCCCCTGTGTGTGGGTTGTTTCAAAGGCTTTATTGGGGTCACCCCCCCAATTCACAGTTTGAATCACCTCTGATCGGAACCACAGCACATAGTTTCTCTTGGAAATGGGGATGGCTAGCAGGCCACTACCAATATCTTTAAACCGTTGTGCATCAGGATAAATGCGAGGCAGAGAATCAGTATAGAAAACCTCTTGATCAACATTCTGTTTCAGCCATTGCACCAAAAACTTCAGGTCTTCTTCACTAGGGGTTTCACCAATAACCGTAAAATTATCCCCAAAACAAATTGCTGCACCTTGAGCACTGGTTAAGTCCAGTAAATTG
>NZ_JAAHHE010000753.1:0-1925 GCF_010692525.1 Moorena sp. SIO3B2 | reverse complement strand
ATGCAATAGCGAGTGGTTTTGGGTCTGTGTGGGTCACCTGCGGGAGCACCGCTGTTTGCCCCGTGGAAACCACGGCAGTTGCTCATGGGGGGAACCCCCTTTGGCCTCACTGCCTCCCCTTTGGCCAACTGCATCGCTTTAAGAGAGCTGTCCGCCGTAACCCACCAATAGTCAGCGACTTAAGCGGTGATTAGATTCACTCTGATAAACAGTCTCTTAGGCCATGAGCTGATCAGCTCAAAAAAAAGGTACCCTCAAGGGTACTGTGAAGCCAGAGTTAGATCTGACATTCTAGAAATGTGTTGATTGAAATGAATTGCACCAAGAGGTAAAACCCATGCCTTACAAATACTCTAACCCCTGTGTGTTCCAAGTTCCGATCAAATTAGAAGTACCCATTGTTCTCGACATCGCTGTCGCTGCTAAGCGCAAGTGCTTTGACAAATATGAGGAAATGGAGATCGAAGAGGCGGAAGGTAACGAAACTACTGAGTCACCCGCACCTCCTACCACTTAGTCCCTTTAGGCATATTTGAAAGGAATCTTTAACGGCTGGCTTTGAATTAGTTCATAATAATTAATCCCTGAAACCCCCCTAGGCTGATCAAGCCAGGGGATTTTTTTTGCCAGTCTCGTGCTTGCTTTTAGGGATCACGGAGGAGGGAGCAGGCAGCAGGTAGCAGCGATGCAGCGAGATCTTAGTGGTTTTCACGCCAGTTGCTCATCTCCCCATCTCCCCATCTCCCCATCTCCCCATCTCCCTACTCCCTATTCCCTATTCCCTATTCCCTATTCCCCGCCCACAAGACCACCATAGACCAGTTTCTCAACTGTCTGTACTATAAACAGTGTTAACTATGGAAAAATAAGGCTTTATTGGTGTCAGCTTTAGGACTACTGATAAAGTGGCACTGTCTCCAATCACTCCAACTGTTA
Organism: Moorena sp. SIO3B2; assembly: GCF_010692525.1. Taxonomy (NCBI): domain Bacteria; kingdom Bacillati; phylum Cyanobacteriota; class Cyanophyceae; order Coleofasciculales; family Coleofasciculaceae; genus Moorena; species Moorena sp. SIO3B2. The sequence goes on along the minus strand of NZ_JAAHHE010000753.1, from coordinate 989 downwards.
TTTCTATTTTACTAGTAAATAAGAAACCTTGATGATTGGAGAAAACAAATGAAAAAAGCAATCTTCTTATTAGCTACAGCTGCTGCAATTACCGTCCCTACAACTGAGGCTTTTGCTCAGCATACTTTTCCTAGTGAGCGTTCCCACTGTCTAGCCACCCTAACTGCTAGCAACCCCGATTCTCGGATCACCTTACGTTCTGGACCAGGAACTAATTATAGAAGCTTGGGTTATGGTTTAGTGGGTGATAATGTCTACGTGCTGACAGCCACTCCTCCAGAGCCAGATTACAAAATAGACAGCTTTGGCTATGGTTGGCACAGAGTAGGTTTTCCAGTAAGTGGTGCCAAAGGATGGATTCGCGACGATTTACTCAAAGTCGAATGTGCTCCCATTAATGATTAAGTAGGTCTATAGGGAAAAAAGGTACCCTCAAGGGTACTGTAAAGCCAGGGTTAGATTTGACATTATATAAATGTGTTGATTGAAATTAATTGCACCAAGAGGTAAACCCCATGCCTTACAAATACCATAAACCCTGTGTGTTCCAAGTTCCGATCAAATTAGAAGTACCCATTGTGCTCGATCTAGCTGTAGGTGCTAAGCGTAAGTGCTTTACTAAATATGAGGAAATGGAGATCGAAGAGAACGGAGCGGGTACTGAGCCAGCCGAACCAGTTGCCACTTTGTATCCTTAGGAATCTTTGAAATGATTTTTTTACGGCTGGCTTTAAAATTCTGGGCATAAATTAATTCCTATCTCTCCTCTATATCCTCCCTCCTGAGCTCAGGAGGGAGGAGTTTTATTGTAGACCAAAACCTATATCCCCCCTAAGTTAGGCCAGACTATCATCAGTTGAAAAAAAGGTACCCTCAAGGGTACTGCCAAGCCAGGGTTAGATTTGACATTATATAAATGTGTTGATTGAAATTAATTACAGCAAGAGGTAAAACCCATGCCTTACAAATACCATAAACCCTGTGTGTTC